>JALWBF010000155.1 GCA_027016055.1 Archaeoglobaceae archaeon
GTCCTGCAATCCCAGTTCGTATTGCCGCTGGATGTCGGCGGCTGTCTGGGTGGCCGCCGCCGCCTGGCGCTGCTGCATCCCGCTGCTGTAGCCGGCGTATGCGCTGGCCGCGGCGATGGAGAGCAGCAATATCAACCCGATGAACACAGAACGAAGAGCGCCGCCCTTGCGTTTGGGAGAGCCTTCTTCGGAGGTTGCCTGAATGGGAGTTTGCTCGTTCATGCGGGGGATTATACCGCGTCCGGGTTGCGGTATAATCCTCGCCATGTCTGCTTTCCGATTCTTCCAGGACATCACCGTGCGCTATGGGGATTTGGACCCCCAGGGGCACGTCAACAATGCCCGTTACCTCACCTACCTGGAACAGGCCCGTATCGGCTACATCCAGGCGCTTGGCCTGTGGGACGGGCATTCTTTTTTCTCGATTGGTTTCATTTTGGCGACCGCGGAAATCACTTACAAGGCCCCCATTCTGCTGGGACAGAAGGTGCGCGTCGGCGTCAGGGTTTCCCGCCTGGGCAACAAGAGTATGACGATGGTTTACGCCATCCAGGACGGCGAAACGGGGGATGAATTGGCCTCCGCCGAGACCGTCCTGGTGGCCTACGACTACCGGACCAGCGCCACCATTCCCCTCCCTGACCGCTGGCGGGAGGCCATCCGCCGCTTCGAGGGGCTGTAGGGAACACTTAGGGGAACGTAAATGTCGCGAACAACGGTCTGTCGCGCTATCATGAGATTGTCGTTCCGACAACACGAGACGTGGACAGATGTTCTCATGCCGAGCGGGAGAAGTGTGTATTGAAAGATGCATTTGTCCGCTTCCACTTTTATGATATTTCGACTGCGATTTTTGTGAGCGTTGTATCACGCGCTTTATCTGAAATTCAGGACAGGTTAAACTGACTTCTGTGGAACGGAGAACTCAGCTCATATTGATTATCTCTCCGTCTTACGTGTATTATGCTTTAGCGTTAATTGCGTACCTTCAGTGGCAGACGTGGATATTCCCCTTCATCTATTTGTTTCGACAGTCATCTAATTGCAACACGCCAAAAGTATGAAGTAGTTAAAGTTGTCACCCGTAGAGAATGCGAGATTTCGCACGGCGAAAGTGATAATAATAAGTATGATGAGGAATAAAATAGTGGAGAAAATGTATATTGCCATTGATGGCGATGATGTGGGTAGTCGGTTGGAGCATTTGATAATTACTAACTCTGTTGAATCTCTGGAAGAATTATCTGGGAAATTGCACTCTGCTTTTAGATGGCTCTGTAGTCTCTTTACAAACTCGTATACAGGCAGGCTAATCTTTTTTGGAGGAGACAACTTGTTGGTTGAGGTTTGTGCCAGTACGATTGATAAACATGGCCTTGCTGAGATATCCAAGGAGTTCTTTAGGAAAACGGGCTTTACTTTGTCAATAGGAGTAGGCCCGAGTCCGCAAAAAGCTTACTTTGCGCTCAAGTATGTAAAAACTGGTGGAAAAAATTCTATACGATATTTTGATGAGTTGGTGGATTTATGAGTAAGATACTACTGCTGTTTATCCAAATATCCACTGTGGATGCTTATGTAAATGTAATCACTCATTGCGTTAAGCATGAGGATGTAAAAAGAGTCCATTTTGTAGGTAAAGAAGTATTGCCAGGGGAAGAAACTGGCTTGGAAGAATTCATTCTGGAAATTTACAAGCGATTAGACGAATTATCTTCCCAAAATATAAACGAGTATAGATACGTAAGAGAATATCTCCCACCAAGGAACGATATAGAAACACATATTACAAGAATTGATTTTCTCCGGCCTCATACTTCTCTACCAAAAATCCGGGCACTCTTTCCGAAGGCTCAGGACGTGATAGTAGATATCACTGGAACGAGTAAGCAACTAGCAATAGATGTTATGACGTCATTTGTGGCCAGTGGGTACCAACAAGTCTGTCATTTCGTGCTGCACGATAAGGTCTATTCATCAGCCTGGGAAAAAACCAAACTATACCATGATGTGGTTAACGATGAAGGAATTAGACGGTATACATATGTCAATTGTTGAATCTCGTAAAGTCGTACCTCTGCACCTTACCAAGAAAGTCTCACAAAGTCGTACCCTGAAGGGAAGCCGCCAGAAGGCTTTGGTGCCAGGCTTCTCGCGAAAAAGGCAGGAGCAGTTGATG
>JALWBF010000156.1 GCA_027016055.1 Archaeoglobaceae archaeon
GTGGTCAAACTCCTCATCCACAAAGGACATAAAGTAAAGGGCAGTAAAGCACTCATTCTTGGCATCACATTCAAAGAGAACTGTCCAGATATTAGAAACTCAAGAGTGATCGATGTGATACGAGAGCTCCAGGATTTTGGTATCGATGTGGATGTGTACGATCCTTGGGCGGACAAAGAAGAGGTCAAAAGAGAGTATAATCTGGAGCTACTACAAAATGAGCCAAATTTTGCTAATTATGACTCCATCATCTTGGCAGTAGCCCATGAGCAGTTTAAAAACTTAGACTACTCTGCTATACTCAAAGCGAGCGTGGTGTTTGACATCAAGGGAGTGTTGCCAAGGGATATTGTTGAGGGGAGATTATAATTGAAAGGCATCATCCTAGCGGGCGGTAGCGGCACAAGACTCCATCCCATCACGAAGGGAGTGAGTAAGCAACTCTTGCCCCTTTACGATAAACCAATGATCTACTATCCTCTCAGTGTTTTGATGCTGGCAGGCATACAAGAAATACTAATTATAAGCAATCCAGAATTTATCGACAATTTCACAATGCTTTTTGGTGATGGTAAGCATTTGGGTCTTGATATAGAATATAAAATCCAAGAAAAGCCAAATGGACTTGCAGAAGCCTTTTTGATAGGTGAAGAGTTTATAGGTGATGATGATGTCTGCTTGGTATTGGGGGATAATGTCTTTTTCGGGCATGGCCTAACGGAAGTGCTCAAAAATGCAGTAGAGAATACGAAAAAAAATCAAGCTACAGTGTTTGGATACTATGTAAACGATCCTCAACGATACGGTGTAGTGGAATTCGATGAAAATGGTAAAGTAATCTCCATCGTAGAAAAACCAAAAAATCCAAAAAGCAACTACGCAGTGGTAGGACTCTACTTCTATCCAAACGATGTGATACAAAAAGCCAAAAAAGTGCAACCAAGCGATAGGGGTGAGCTTGAAATTACTACCATCAATGAAATGTATCTAATTGAAAACAGATTGCAAGTAGAGCTTCTTGGTAGAGGCTATGCATGGTTCGACACTGGCACGCACGATAGTCTCCTCGATGCCGGCAACTTCATACGCACAATAGAAAAACGAACGGGCCTCAAAATAGCTTGTATAGAAGAGATAGCCTATCAAAATGGCTGGATCGATAGAGATGCTTTACTTACACTCGCCAAACCTCTTGCCAAAACTGGGTATGGAGAGTATCTTATGAAAATCGCAGACGAGTAAAGGAAAAGATATGCGATTTGTACCAACTGTGATTCCAGAAGTAGTGATAATAGAGCCCAAAGTCTTCACAGATGAGCGGGGTTATTTTATGGAGTCTTTTCGCAAAGATCTCTTTGAAGAAAATGTGAGAAAGATAAATTTCGTCCAAGACAACGAATCCAAAAGTACAAGAGGTGTTTTACGTGGACTGCACTATCAATTGCCACCATTTGCACAAAGCAAACTTGTGCGAGTGATAAAGGGAAAAGTCTTGGATGTGGCCGTCGATATACGAAAAGGCAGCCCTACCTTTGGCAAGTACGTGGCAGTGGAACTCAGCGAAGAGAATAAAAGAGAGCTTTTCATTCCCAGAGGCTTCGCCCATGGATTTTTGGTGTTGAGTGATGAGGCGATCTTTGCCTACAAAGTGGACAACTACTATGCTCCTGAGTATGATAGAAGCATATGCTTCGATGATCCCACAATTGGTATAGAATGGAACTTTCCAAAAGATAAAATCGTTATCTCGCAAAAAGACAAAAATGCGTCATATTTAAAAGATGCCGAACTTTTCGAATACACCGATCTTTATGGAGATGTGGAGTGAATATACTCGTCACTGGAGCGAACGGGCAACTAGGCAAAGAGCTACAAGCTTTAGTGCGAAACAAACAAAACAGCATTCAACACAATTTTTTCTTTACTGATAGAAATGATCTCGATATCACAGATAAAAAGAGTATAGAAAACTTTTTGACCAAAAAGGAAATTTCCACTATCATCAACTGCGCAGCCTATACGGCAGTGGATAAGGCGGAAGAGGAGCGAGAGCTGGCGGATCTCATCAACCATAAATCGGTGGAAATCTTGGCAAACAGTGCCAAAGAACACGATATCCCTCTCATCCATATCTCTACCGATTACGTTTTCGATGGAACAAGCTG
>JALWBF010000157.1:0-1365 GCA_027016055.1 Archaeoglobaceae archaeon
CGTATCGCCGATTTCCGATGAAGGTGTTCCGGGATAGCATGCGAAAACGTCTATTCCCGCTTCCAATGCTCCTCTTGCAATTGCTTCGTTGCCCAACAAGAATACGGTCTTGCCCTCTTCCTCCAAAACGTCTTTGAGCATGTTTTTAACTAAATCGGAGCTTATTTAAGTTTGTTGATTTACGAAAGTATTATTAGTTTAGCCGTAAACAAGCCAAAAAATGAAGCTATTAACGATCGGAGTCGGCAGAAAGGGCTCAGAACTATCAAGTTTGCTTGCCAAGAAAGGAGTTAAAGTTAACAGGATTCCGCTTTTTAGATGTTACGCTGTTACGAATAGCTTGGACGATCTCAAATCGATAAAATTGAGCCAAAAAAATAAATTCTGGTTAATGACCGGAAACGACAGGGTCGATGTCAGAAGCATTCTGAATGAGATCCTGAGCAGATACGAAATTCACGAGGGTTCGCTTATCATCACATCTCTTGACGATGAATTCGGAGTCATGACCGCCGTTGAGTTCGGAAAAAGGTTGATGGATTATTCAGAGGATCCCGTAATCGGATTGGGAATAGTTCCCCCCTTAGAAAGGATAGATCCGAGCGATCTCAAGCAGAGAATCAGGAGGTTAAAGGATGCTGTTAAGGTTTTGATCTTAGCCGAGGAAAGCAGAATCGATCAGAACCTAATAGAATCTCTGAACATAATTGCGAGGGTCGGCGAGATCGATTTGAAGAAGAAGATTGCCGGAGAAGTCGTTATAGATACATCAGATGTCTTCAACGCTCTTATGTGCGAAGGATTTTCCGTCCTCGGCTTTGCAAAGAGAAGCTTGCCTATAACGTGGCTATACAAAATCCTTCTGAGAAAGGAGAGCGAACTCGTTGCGGTTCGAACTCAGAGGATGGTTGAGATGATCGATGAAGCCCTTCAGAATTTAAGCGTTAAGGGAGACGTTGAAACGGCAAAGAGCGCTTTAATAGTATTTGCAGGAAACCCTAACGAGATTACGATGGATGGGATGTTTTCATGTATAGAAAGAGTAGAAAGTCTCAACGACAGCATAATAGTCAGATACGGCGATTATCCGATTCCGAGGTCACCATTTATAAGCGTAGTTTTGCTGTTAGCCGGAATTACGAGGTTCAAGATCTAGGCAAGATGCGGCGTTATGTATGTCTCAATGAAGGCCGCAACTATCAGCATCGGAACAACTGTTCTCATATAGTTGTATACAGCCAAGTTTATGCAATTCCGAATCTGAATTTTTTCGCCTGTGACCTTTTTGAAGAACATCCTTCCGAGCCAGAGTCCGTAGCTACAGGCTAAGATTATCGCCGGAATTTCAACGATTCCGTGAGGAAT
>JALWBF010000157.1:1375-7240 GCA_027016055.1 Archaeoglobaceae archaeon
TCTTAAGCCGACAACGTAAACGACGATTCCAATTATGTATCCGTTGATGAATACGAAGAAGATTGGTGCCAAGCCGAAGAACAAGCCTAAGATCATCGCTATGAAGGCTTTTATCGAATTGTTCAGGAATATTATTGCGAAGATGATTATGGGCGGTAGCAACTTTACAAAGCTTAGCTCCGACGAGAATTGATTTAAAAACTGCTTAGCTTGTTCCGGATGGCTTTTAGCGGTCTGATAGCCGGCAAAGATCGACAATCCGAAGATGATCAGGAGAAATATAAAGTATGTAGCAATTTCCCCTCTTTTCATGTGGTCTTGTTGGTTGGGGTAAACATATAGAAGTTACGAAAGAAAAGTTAATATAGCATGACATTTTGCGAAGGAAAGAGGTGAAAAAATGGCTGAGAACGCAGTGTTTGTTGGTAGCAAGCCGGTAATGAACTACGTGTTAGCCGTGTTGACGCAGTTCAACGGTGGAGCAAAGGAAGTAGCCATAAAAGCCAGAGGTAAGGCTATAAGCAGAGCTGTAGACGTGGCAGAGATAGTCAGGAAAAGATTCCTAACGGATGTGGACGTTAAGGACATAAAGATTTCGACTGAAAAGGTTGAGAGCGAACAGGGAGAAGCAAACATTTCGGCGATCGAGATAATACTGGCTAAGAAGGAGTAATTTTTTATTTCACATTTTTATTCTCATCTCTTATTTCTATTTTATCCTTTCTACGATTACATTTAACTACCCCCAATTCAACTTAAATCCATGAACAAATTTAGACAAACTCTGGATGAATTCAGAAGGATTCTGGAAGAGAAGGAACAGATGAGGGAAGAGCTGTTAAAGCTAACGAGGGAAATGAGGATAAACGCAACAAAGGCAATAGCGCTGTTGCATGCCAAAGAGTTCGATAAGGCTGAGGAACACTTGAACAAAGCCCTTGAACTTATGGAAAGGATATATGAGTTTAAGGAGAAATACCCCGACATATACTACCCGATAACCTTCGATGCCATGCAGGAGTTGGTCGAAGCATACTCATTTTACCACGTCTTAAAGCATGGGAACTTGGATATAGACTTTTCGAAGCTTAAGGTCGAAATAGCTCCAATTCTTACGGGATTAGCCGATATGACCGGCGAGATTAGAAGGCACGTCTTAGATCTGCTTAGGGTCGGGGAGTTCGAGAAGGCTGAGAAACTCATCGAACTTATGGAGGAGATTTATCTCAATCTGCTCACCTTCAACTTCCCGGATAAGCTCACACCCCATCTGAGACCTAAGGTGGATTACATTAGGGGGGCGATCGAGAGAACGAAATCCGACTTTATATCGGCAAAGGTTGCATCGCTCGAAGAATACTTTAAAAAGATTTTTAAATAACGCCTTTGATCCATTCAACAACTTTATCTATCCTTTCCTTTGCCGTTCCCAAGTAATTTTCCGGCTTCAGCAACTCCCTAATTTCATCTTCGCTGAGGTATCTCCTTACGACCTCATCCCTCAGCAACTCATCAAGCAGACTCGTGTTGTTTTCATAAGCCCGCATCGACGCATTTCTAACGAGCTCATGAGCCTCCTGTCTTCCCAAGCCTTTTTTAGTTAAGGCTATCATCACGGCTTCGCTAAGATTCAGTCCCTTCAGCCTTTCTAGGTTCTCACGAATTCTATCCGGATTAAGCCTTATCCTCTCAACGACCCTTATCATCTTCGTTAGAATGTGATCGGTCAAGACCGTGGCTTCGACCAGTATTATCCTCTCAGCGGAAGAGTTCGTAAGATCCCTTTCCTCCCAAAGAATTGCACTCTGATGCTGCGGCTCTACAAATCCCCTTATCACCCTCGCAATTCCGCATATGTTCTCGCAGTCTATAGGATTCCTCTTATGCGGCATCGTCGAGCTTCCAACCTGCTTTTTGCCGAACTCCTCCATAAGTTCCCCAACTTCACCCCTCTGCAAAACCCTGAAGTTCGTAGCAATTTTTTCAAGAGTAGTAGCCAAATTTGCGAGAAATTCAACGTATTCGCAGTATATATCCCTCGGAACTATTTGAGTCGAGATTATCGCCGGCTTAAGTCCCAACAGTCTCATAACTTCCTCTTCTATCTCAAAGCCATCCTTCCCAAACCCGGCCTGAGTTCCGACTGCACCGCTCATCTGTCCGACCAAAAGCCTTTCCTTCATCTGTCTTAGCCTTATTAAGTGCCTCGCAAGCTCTGAAGCCCAGACAGCAAACCTGAATCCGTATGTAGTTGGTAAAGCCGGCTGTCCGTGAGTTCTACCCAAACAGACGACATCCCTATACTCAATAGCTTTATTAACGAACAACTCGGTCAACCTCTTCAACTTCAGCTCGATGATCTTTACCGAATCCCTAAGCTGAGTTGCGACGGCTGTGTCTGTTATATCGTTCGACGTTGCACCGAAGTGAACCCATCTCGCAACTTCCGGATCAACGACTTCGCTTATCGCTTTAACCAAAGCCATCACATCATGCTTAATTTCCCTCTCAATCTCCTTTACCCTCCTTGCAGTTACCTTCAGGGCTTGTTCTTGCGCCTTCCTTACCTTCTCCTCGCTCAGATAACCCTTTTTCGCCAAAGCCCTAAGAAGTGCGATCTCAACCCAGATCATCCTCTTTATCTTGCTATCTTCGCTCCAAATCCTCTTCATTTCATCAGTTCCGTAGCGGTAGTCTATCGGATGGACGATCATATTTCGGATTCTGCAAGCAACTATTTTAACATTCCCGATTATGCTTAGATATGCTTAAGAGGGAGAAAAGGCTTGAGAAGAAGATAGCCAAGGAGAGAATCGGGATACTGTTCGAGATGATGGAAAGAATGAAGTATGAGGATTACGATCTTGCCAGACGTTACGTTGAGCTTGCAAGGAGAATAGCCATGAAGTATAGGCTGAAGTTACCTAAAAGATACAAGCTTCTATTCTGCAAGAAGTGCCTTTATCCGTATAAAGAAGGAAAGTTCAGGGTTCGAATTAGGAAATCGAGGGTGATAATAACCTGCCTTAACTGCGGATACGAACGCAGGATTCCGATCCGCCCCAAGAAGAGAAATAAATATAAAAATCAAAAATAAAAAATGGAAAAGTTGATATATGAGTGGTGCAAAGTCGTGAGAAAGGTTGCGGGTGGAATGGAAATGGCAATTGATGCAGTTAGGGAAAAGGCGTTGGCTTTGGCGGATGCAATCTTGGAATTGGAGGAGTATAAGGAATTTGTTGAGATGGAGCAGAAGTTGAAGGAAGATGAAGTGGCACAGGAGTTGCTCGTCGAATTTCAGCGGAAACAGCAGGATTTCATCGCAAAACAACTTTCCGGAGAGTTCGATCAGGAGCTTTTAAACGAGCTAACCGATATTCAGTCGAAGTTGAATGCAAGAGAGAGTGTTGTCAATTTCCTTGAAGCTTATAACAGGCTTCTTGCGGTTTTAAGCGAAATCGTCGATTTGATCAGCGAAAGAATAAATTTGGATCTCAGCGAAGTTTACAGAAGATAAACGATCGAAATTCTATAGCTTTTATTTTATTTAATTATTTTTGTTATTAAATATTATTTGAATTAATCAAATTATGACCAAAAATAAATTAAAATCGAAATTCTTCATTATCGACCATGAAAATATTGGTCGTTACGGGCAAGCTTGCGGAAAACGAAGCAAAATCTCTCGCTCAAAAGTTCAAATTTGACGTTTACGTCGCAGATGTTGAAGTTGCCGCATTCATAACACCATCTCACCTTCGCAATCTCGATCTAAGTAATTACGATCTTGTTTTGGTTCCCGGACTTGCTAAGGGAGATTGGAGATCTCTTGAAGAGGAGAAGGGAGTTAAGATAAGATTGGGCTCGATCCATATATCGGATCTGCCCTTAGTTCTGAAAAATTTGGATAAGATCGAGCTTTCACACGAGATACCGGCATGCAGACTTCTTGGGACTGTAAAGACCGAAGAGACAATAAGACTCGTTGAATCCCAGAAGGAATGCAAGTTTAAGATCGGTGAAGTCGAAATCGGGGGAAGGGCGAAGATAGTTGCCGAAATAGTGGATGCGACAAAGCTCAGCAAGGACGAGCTTATAGAGAGAATAGAATACTACTGCGAAAGCGGAGCGGATATAATTGATCTGGGAATACCGTTGGAGTTCGACGTTTGCGATGTTAGAAGAACTGTGAAGGTTGCGAGGGATCACTGCAAAGCGTTGAGCATAGACACATTCGATAAAAAAGCAATAGAGATCGGCATAGAGCAGGGCATCGACATGGTGATGAGCGTATCGTATTCGAACCTCGAGTGTTCGGAACTGCTTAAGGATGTAGCCGTCGTTGCCGTGGAAAGAGATGTAAGAAGGCTGAAGAGGCTGGTTGAATCTTTAAAGCGAAGAACGGAGAAGGTTATTGCAGATCCGATCCTCGATCCGCCGTTAAGGGTTGCAAGCTCGATTGCGAGATATATCGAATACAGAAGGATAGATCCGGAAACACCTCTTCTCATGGGTATAGGAAACGTTACCGAACTGATAGATGCGGATTCGATCGGAATAAATGCGGTAATGGCTTGCATAGCGGAAGAAATAGGTGTGGAACTCTTATTTACGACCGAAGCGAGCGTTAAAACGAGGGGTTGCGTTAGAGAACTTAGAACCGCAAGCTACATGGCGAAGGCATCGAAGATCAAAAAAACTCCGCCGAAGGATTTGGGTTTAAATCTTCTTGTTGTGAAGGAGAAAACCGCAATTACTTCGAGAGAACCTTCCGGCAGTATTGTAGAAGCTAGGGCTAAAAAGAAGTTTGTCAGAGATCCGAAGGGGGATTTTAGAATCTGGATATGGAACGGAAAGATCGTCTGCGAGCACGAAAACGTGACTATAATCGGAAGAACAGCTAAGGAAATAACAGATACGATCATAGAGCTCGATCTCGTTTCAAGACTCGATCATGCGGGATACTTGGGAAGGGAACTGATGAAAGCCGAAATAGCTCTGAAGCTCGGGAAGAACTACGTGCAGGATGAAGAGTTGAAATTCGGCATATACTCCTAAATCTTAATTAGCCGATGTTAATCCTTCCATTTATGCGTCAGGTGTTCATATACATGGTCGGGACGGCTGGATCCGGAAAGACGTATCTCACGAAAGCGTTTTCGGAATGGCTCGATTTCAAGAAGCTGGACAACATCACGGTTAACCTCGATCCCGGTGCGGATAACCTTCCCTATAATCCTGACATAGACGTTAGAGACTGGTTCACACTTGCCGACATCATGGAGAAATACGAAGTCGGTCCGAACGGAGCTCAGATAATAGGAGCCGATCTGATCAGCACTATAGCGAAAGATATTAAGGATGAGATAGAATACGAGGATTCACCCTACGTAATAATCGATACTCCGGGCCAAATGGAGCTGTTTACGCTAAGAAGCAGTAGCGATATACTGTTAAGAATGCTCGGCAAGGAGAACAGCGTCATGGTTTATCTGTTCGATCCAGTTATATCAAAAACGCCGTCCGGTTTTCTATCTCTACTCTTTATGTGCTCCTCGGCCATCTTCAGACTGAACATCCCCCAAATTCCGGTGCTTGCAAAATCGGATCTGCTCGAGGAACATGAGTTGGAGAAGATAATTAAGTGGAGCAGAGATCCCGACGCTTTATACGATGATCTGCTCAAGGAATCGGAGAAGGTTCTAAGCGGCGAACTCTTCCACATGCTGAGGGAGCTGGGACTCTTCCGCCCGCTTATTCCGGTTTCTGCAATTACGGGCTACGGAATGGACGACATATACGACGGCATTCAGGAATTATTCTACGGAGGAGACGATCTTGAGAGGATAATATACTGAAGGTTTA
>JALWBF010000158.1:0-5624 GCA_027016055.1 Archaeoglobaceae archaeon
GGGCTGTTTAATCTACTCCCACGCCCAATTCAAACTCACACCAGTTAGGGAGCTCGATGATGACGAGATAACGATTATCAATACTCCCGGACACACTTGGGGAAGCATATCCGTTCTGTATCGGGATTACATAATAGTGGGGGATGCAGTTCCGAATAGGGATGCTCTGATCAGTAGAAAGCTTGCGAGGTGTGTGGATGAGATCTCGGCAAGAAGCAGTTTGAACAGAATTATCAGGCTTGGGAAGAACATCATAACAGGGCATGACGGAATAATAAGAGCGGATGAAAGTCTTTAACACTCACAATCATTCCACTTTGCAACCATCCGCTCTATCGCCAGACCCATAATTGTTACAAATACGACGGTCAAAGATAACCTCGCCAACATAAATTTCAATCCTAAAAACTCAAGCTCTACCAACTCCTGAGGAAGCTTTATGCACGACCATGCGGAAAGAAAGACGATTACGTTGGAAATACGTGCACCTTTTTTGAGTAAAGCGGAAGCGATTGGAAATGCTATGTAAAGTGGACCAGTGGGCAAAGCACCCATGATTATCGCAAGAAAAATACCCTTTATTCCAGCATCTCTTCCCAAATATCTCACAACTAAATCCTTTGGCACGAAGACAGCAAAGATACCTATCAACACCATTACCGCCGGAAGTATCGAAATCATTTCAACGAAAAATTCCCAAGATGTTGTAATTACCACCTCTCTCCTGTCGGGGAAGATTGAGAGCAAAACGGTAGCAACGATCAAGATGAATCCCAAGAACACCAAATCCTGCATCTCCACGTTTCTTAGCTGTTCTTTCATAGTATCATCCCCATAATAAGTCCGATAACGATTGCTATGACGAAGCTCATTCCATTTCTGAGTATGGCAATCCTCTTACCCAATTCCCTTATTTCGAGGGGTAAGGTAACGACTCCTATCATTGTTAGAGTTGTGATGAAGACCGCAACCGCTGTGACGGATGCCCCGCTTTTGAGGAGAGAAGATGCCAGAGGAAACGAAATTAGGGATGGTATATGCAATACCGCTCCCAATACTGCAACAACGAGTATTCCCTTAAATCCAGCCTGCTCACCGATTATATTGGAAATTGTGCTCTTTGGCACGAAACCCAAAAGCAAACCTATGAAGATTACGATGGCAACAACAGTAGGCAGAACACGGATAAAGGACTTCAAAGCTATCACCAATGCCATCTTCGCCTTAGTCCTATCCTTAATAAAGGCAAAGATCAAACAGCCAAGGGCAAAAATGTTTATGATCACCGTAGCCACGTTCATATAATTCACTCCCTTATAGCATTCTTGAACTCCTCAAAGCCGATAGATTCTATGAAATCACCCAATCTTTGCCCCTTCTTTGCATTACCCTTATAAAACTCGATTATCCTCTCGACAAGCTTAACCGCTTCATCGGGCTTGATCTTTTCAGCCAGCTTCCAGCCGATTCTCGGCTTCATTCCGGCGGAGCCTCCAACGAATACTGTGAAGCCGTCTTTGGTTCCCATTAGACCTATATCCCTAAAAGCCGGCTCCGTGCAGGAATTTGGACAGCCAGAAACCGCAATCTTCATCTTAGACGGCAACTTCAATCCTTCAAATTTCTTGAGTCTCTCAGCTATGCCGATTGTATCCTGCAAACCTAAAGTGCATAAAGCCTTGCCCGGACAGAACTTCACACTCCTCACGACGCTACCGACAGCCGGCGCAAGTTTAACTCCTGCTTCCCTACACAGCTCATCGAGCCTTTCGGGATCGATTCCGACTACCACCATCCTCTGCGATTCACTGAACTTCACCAGCTTTGCACCGTGCTTCTCCAAAGCTTCGGCAATCTTCTTAAGCTCTTGCGGTGTAGTTATGGATACATCCAAAACAACAGCATAGCTACCATCCCTCTGCTTTATTGCCATGATTTTATATTGCTTCTGGCACGATATAGGTATTCGTGCGAACAAATTCGAAAATATAATATTTTAAAATCAAATTTGATGTATGCTCAGAGTTAGGATCAGAACACCTATTCCGAAGTATTGCATAGCGAAGCAATACCCAAACGCTGTATTAAAGCTCAGATGCGTTTGCAGAGGTAAAAATGGTATAAAGGCATTCGTGAATCTTAAAACTCCAGATGGAAGAACGATCATGGTTATAGATGAGCACGGATGTCCCTTAGCTCAGAAGATTTTAAATTCTGGAGTTATGGTGCCATCCGCAGAGATCCATAAAGATATAATCTGGAACATCGTCTGCAACGATGAGGCTTTTAAAAATCTGATAACCGTGCTCGAAAGATCCGGAATAAATTACGAGTTCGTAAGTAAGGAGGAGTTTTCCGAGGATGATGAAATAACGTATAAAGAGTATATGCTTCTCAAGCTTGCGTTTGAAGGTGGTTTCTTCGACAGTCCAAAGAGGATAAAGCTGGAAGAAATCGCAAGATCCTTGGGTATTTCAAAGTCCACGGCATCAGAAACGCTCAGAAGGGGTTTGAAGAAAGTATTGAAGGAGTTCTTCGAACTTTGACCTCCCCGCATGAATTGCGATTACTTACGGAGAGGTTTGCTCTAAGCCTATCGCCGAGTATATTCTGTAAACGTTGAGAGGAAAAGTTTATCGAACTTAGATCACGTAAACGTCTCCGTTCTTGGGAGCGTAAGCCTCAACGCCCAACTCTTCCCTTATCCAGTTCGCAAAGCCTTCGGTGTCTTCTCCATGCACTGTGAAAACTATCTCTGCTCCTCTATCGACTACCTTTCTGACGAGCTCCTTCAGCTGTCTATCGTCTGCATGTGCGGAGAAGTCGAAAAGCTCAACGCCCATCTTAAGCTTAACAACCCTGTTGCCGAGGTTTATTATACCCTCATCGAGAGCCATTCTACCGTTCGTCCCCTCAACCTGATAACCGGTAAGCAGTATCTTTGATTTCTCGTCGTTGTAGAGCCTTGATATATAAAACAATGCAGGTCCGCCGTTAAGCATTCCGGCTGTGGTTACTATCACGCAGGGCTCTCTTAGCAGATCTTCCCTCTTACCCTTTTCAACCGGAATAGCGTTCTTCAAAGCCCTCCTCAAAGCCTTGGCACTCTTTATATAATCCGGATATCTCTCCAAGATGCTCGCAACCTCTCTGCCCATACCGTCGACATATGGTGTTATACCGTATCTTTCGAGGATCATCAGAACCTCCTGAGTTCTTCCAACGGCAAAGGCTGGAATTATGACATGCCCCTTGTTGTCGAGGGTTTCGAGTATCGACTCTACGAAAGCCCTTTCAAGCTCCTTTCTATCCGGATGCTCTACGCCGAAGTAAGTGCTCTCAACGATCAGAATATCGGTTTCCGGATAATCGGTGTAAGCAGGTTCAAGCAACCTCGTTTCCTCAAGCTTGATGTCTCCGGTGTAAAGAATGCTTACATCCTTCGTCATGTGAACGCTTGCGCTTCCCGGAATGTGACCGGCGTTGAAGAAAGTTATCTCCCAGCCGTCCACATAAAACGGCTCTTCGTAATCTACTTCTTCCGTATTGCTTTCAAACTGCCTGAACTGTCTCATTGTGTAAGGAGGATTGCGCATGATGTTTATCGAGTCCTTAAGAAGTAAAATCGATAGTTCGAGGGTTGGGGGTGTCATGTAAACCTTCGGATCGTAGTCCATCAGATTCGGTGCAACTCCGACGTGATCGAGATGTCCGTGGGTGATTATGACAGATCTTGGCATGAGTCCGTTTAAAGGAAATTCCGGCGGATCGGACGGCTTAAGCCCGTAATCGAGCATGATGCCATCTACCATTATCGCCGATCTTCCAACCTCCCTGCAACCTCCGAGGAACTGTATCGTGGTCATTCCTACGGAGGTCTCGATTTCGAAATATATAAATTTCGCCGATTTTTAAAGACAAAAATTTATAAAAATAATATTAAATTTCGACGATGACGACCGCATTTTCTGTTTCGAGGACTTCTACTCCCTCTCCTCCCAAAACCTTCTCCATCTCAACGTCGAACCATTCACTTTTAAGCTCTATCCTTTCTCCATCGACATCTATCTCAATTCTTCCGCTTTCTATGAATTTGAGCTTCTCCTCATTCGAAAGCCTGCCGACGGCATTAACTATCGCCCTAACCTTATCCCTGAACATTGGTCCCAGTATGTTGAACTTCGGCTTCAGAGCCTTAACCCTAATCTCTATCGTCGGCATCTCCTTCAGAAGTTCTACTTCCGCATTCAGCGCTCCTGCTATGTCCCTCGTATCGATTTCCGCTGGAGCGTAGATCATAACCCTTTTAAGCGGGGCATTCAGAGGTAAGCCTTTATCGTGCTTCATCCTTCTAACGGCCGAAACGATCTCCTTTATCAGTTCACCTTTCCTTTCCGCTTCCTCATCTATTAACCTCTCATCAGCTTCTGGATATCTCTGCAGATGGACGCTCTCAACCTTCTCGCCTATTCCTTCGTGAAGCCTCTGCCAGCATTCCTCTGCTAAGAAAGGCGTGAACGGGGCGAGCAATCTCGTTAGGATGTTCATCACCGTGTATAAAACGAATCTCGCTGGCTTCTTTTCATCTTCGCTTCCGGCGTAAAGCCTGTTCTTCACTATCTCCAAGTAGTTGTCCGCGTATTCATACCAAGTGAAGCTCCTGATCGCCTTTAGTGCTTCCGCAAATCTGTAGTTCTCCATGTGCTCATCAACCTCCTTAACAAGTTTCATAAGCTTCGAAAGTATCCATTTGTCAGCATCTCTGAGCAGTTTTGCATCCTCATCGCTCGGTTTCTCCTTCAAATGAAGCAAAGTAAACCTAAGAATGCTCCAGAACTTCTGCTGGAATCTCGAAGCGGCGATGATTTCCTTCCAGCTGAAGGCGACGTCATCTCCAACCACACCGCTTGCTGCCCATTGCCTCAATGCATCCGCTCCATACTTCTCTATGACTTCATCTGGCTCCACGATGTTCCCCAAGCTCTTGCTCATCTTTCTCCCATCTTCACCAAGCACCATCCCGTTTATCACTATCTCCTTCCAAGGTATATCTCCGACCAAAGCGAGCGATCTGAGAATCGTGTAGAATGCCCAAGTCCTGATTATATCATGCCCCTGAGGTCTGAGGCTCGTAGGATAATCTTCCTTCTTCCACTCCTCAGGCCAGCCAGTGATGGCGAGTGGCGTGATCGATGAATCCATCCACGTATCCAAAACATCCGTTTCCCCTTCGAATTCAGTGCTTCCGCACTTTGGACATGGTTCCTTAGGCTTATCCTTCGTCGGATCCACAGGAAGCCATTCCTCCTTTGCAACCACAATCGCTCCGCACCTCTTGCAATACCAAACCGGAATCGGAGTTGCGAAGATCCTCTGCCTGCTTATAACCCAGTCCCACTCCATCCCCTCAACCCAGCTTTCCAGACGGGAGAGCATGTGCTCCGGAACCCACTTGATTCGCCTTGCTGCCTCTAAAATTTTCTCCTTCTCAACCTTCACAAACCACTGGTCTTCGACTATTATCTCCACAGGCGTCTTGCACCTCCAGCAAACTCCTACGTTCTGCTCTATCTCCTCCTGCTTTATCAGCCTCCCCTCTTCAGCCAAATCTCTGAGAATAGCCT
>JALWBF010000158.1:5634-7224 GCA_027016055.1 Archaeoglobaceae archaeon
ATCTCAACCTCGTAACCAGTTATCGGCACCTTAACCTTCTTGCCTATCAGATGTTTGTATCTATCATCTTCGGGATGAACAGCTATGGCAACGCATGCCGGGATGAGTTCGGGACGGGTTGTTGCGATTATCACGGAGTTTTCTCCATCTCCGAATCGGATGTAGTTTAGCTTTGTCTTTCCCTTCTTGTATTCTATCTCAGCAAGAGCTATCGTGGTCTGGCATCTCGGACAGAAAACCACGGGATGGTAGCCCTTGTATATCAACCCCTTGTTGAACATCCTTACGAAGGAAATCTGAGTCTTGCGGTAGTATTCTGGATACATAGTGATGTATTCCTTGCTCCAGTCTATAGAGAAACCGAGCCTCTTCATCGTCTGCTTCATCCTCTCTATGTTCCTCTTCGTGAACTCAACGCACAGTCTTCGGAATTCTTCTCTCGGAACATCGTTCTTGCTTATGCCGTGTATCTCCTCAACTTTAACTTCGGTCGGCAATCCATGACAATCCCAGCCCTGAGGGAACATGACTTCGTAACCCTTCATTCTCTTGTATCTCGCTATGAAATCGATGTAGCACCAGTTCAGGGTGTTTCCGATGTGGAACGAACCGGTTGGATACGGAGGAGGGGTATCGATTATGTAGTGAGGCTTCTTTGAGTTCCAGTCAAAGTAATACATATCATCCTTCCAAAGCCTGACCCACTTCTCTTCAACTTCCTGAGCCTTATACTCCTTCTCGATCATAAGACCACCTCCGTGCGGAGACCTCGCCTTTCAAGGAGCATGAAAACCTTCAAATACATCTTCGACCGTCCCTTTCCCGACGGAATTACCCAACGGGTAGCTCCGTCGGGGGCTTTGACCGTCCCCTCATGCGGTTCGACCGCAACCTCGCTCCGCCTCATGGCGGAGTCCTCCGTGTCGGAGGCTCGCCCTAAAGGAGCCCTTTAGGGCGGGGAGGAGGTCAAAGGCTTAAACTGAGCTATTTGTTAAAATACTTATTCGTTACTTCACGTAATTCCTCAAAGTTCCGATATTCTCTATCTCAACTTCAACGATGTCTCCGTGCTTAAGCTCGCCAACTCCGGCTGGTGTGCCGGTAGCTATTACGTCTCCCCTCTTCAGGGTCATGATCGACGATATGAACTCGATCAGCGTCGGGACGTCGAATATTAAATTCGAAGTCGTCGAACTCTGAACGACTTTGCCGTTGACCCTCGTCTGGATTCTCAAGTTCGATGCATCTTTGAAGCATGCAACATAGGGGCCGATTGGCGCGAAGGTATCGAATGATTTAGCTCGCGTCCACTGTCCGTCCTTCTTCTGCAAATCCCTTGCGGTTACGTCGTTGAAGCATGTGTATCCGAGGATGTATTCGAGCGCATCTTCGCGAGAAACGTTTTTGCATCTCTTCGCCATTACAACCGCAAGCTCACCTTCGTAATCAACCCTCTTGGACTGCCTCGGCAGTTCTATGAAATCCTCATGCCCTATCACGGCTGAAGGAGGTTTGAGAAATATTATCGGCTCCTCCGGCAGTTCCATGTTCAACTCCTTAGCGTGATCTATGTAGTTCAAGCCTATGCAG
>JALWBF010000159.1:0-6488 GCA_027016055.1 Archaeoglobaceae archaeon
ATAATGAACGATGAACACAGAGCGGCTGGAAGAACGGGAGTAGGAGCGATAATGGGCTCAAAGAAGCTTAAGGCTATAGTTGTCGGCGGAGATGAAAGGCCTCAGGTTGCTAAGCCGGATGAGTTTGAAGAGGCTTCGAAGGAGGCGATAGAGAAGATAAAAACGAATCCGGTAACCGGGGAGGGACTTAAGAAGTATGGAACCGCCATTCTTGTGAACATCATCAACAACGCCGGAATACTGCCTTATAAGAACTGGCAGACCGGTGTAAACGATAAAGCGGATGAGATCAGCGGTGAGACTCTGGCTGAGAAGTATCTCATCAAGAACAAAGCCTGCTGGGGCTGCTACATAGGTTGCGGAAGGGTTACGGCTGTCAAGGAGGGATGCTTCCAGATCACTTATACTGAAGGGCCGGAGTATGAATCCATATGGGCATTGGGCAACGCAACCGGCGTAACGGACTTAGGTGCGATAATAAAGGCTAATCATCTCTGCGATGAGCTCGGATTGGATACGATTTCCATGGGATCGACGATTGCATGCGCAATGGAGCTTAGGGAGAAGGGATACATTCCAGATGAAGTTCTTGAGGGCTTGGATCTCAGATTCGGAAACGCTGCTGCGATGGTGGAAGCTGTATGGAGAACTGCATACAAAGCGGGATTCGGAAGGTATCTTGCATTGGGATCCAAGAGGCTGGCTGAGATCTTCGGCGCTCCAGATCTATCGATGAGCGTGAAGGGATTGGAACTCCCGGCTTACGATCCGAGAGGAGCAAAGGGCATCGGTTTGACTTACGCCACCGCAAACAGAGGAGGATGCCACGTCACGGGCTATACGATCTCGCCTGAAATACTGGGGATTCCGGAGAAGATAGATCCGTTTACGATAGAAGGGAAAGCTCAGTGGGTGAAGGCGTTCCAAGACTTTACATGCGTTGTAAATTCAACAGTGAACTGTCTGTTTACAACGTTCGCGTTGGATGCCGAAGATTACGCTAAGCTGTTATCGGCCGTAACTGGTTGGGATATGAGTGCTGAAGATCTGATGAGGATCGGCGAGAGGATATACAACTTGGAGAGGGTTATAATGAACAGATACGGATTCACGGGAAAGGATGATACGCTTCCCAAGAGATTACTGCAGGAACCTATGCCGGAAGGACCGGCGAAAGGGAATGTGGTAGAGCTCGACAGGATGAAGGAGGAATATTACAAGCTTAGAGGTTGGGTTAACGGAATTCCAACGCCTGAGAAATTGAAGGAGCTCGAAATAGAGCTTTAATTTTTTAATTTAACGAAGAAAATAAAAATTTAAATTTTAAAAATTAAAAAATTAAATTAAAATGTTTGAGATTTAATTATTCTCCAACTTCCTCCACATCAGTTGACTTGCACTTTGGACATCTTGGAGCCTTCTTCTTAGCCTTAGACAGCCATTCGTATCCGCACTGCTTGCACCTAACCCTCCTCCCCGCCGCCATACATATATAATTATATTAAAAAGATATTTAAGCTTTATTTCTGTAAATTTCTCTTTATGAAAGTTTTAAATTAAATAAAATTTATGAGTTTTAATCGGGCTGAGGTTTTGAAGGGATCGGCTTGTGAATGTTGAAGGTAAAAGTAAGGGCGGAGAAAATGCGAAATATCGTTTGAATGGTGCAATCATAGCTTATAAACTATAAACAGATGTTGAGTAAAATTTTTAAAGAATTAATGATATGAATGTTTATGAAATTAAGAATCCTTTTGATTGGAATAATTTTGACAGCTATACTGATAAGCGGCTGTATCTCGTTGAAGGTGCATACAAAGGTTAACAAGAACGGGATCATTGATGACTACAAAATTGAAATGACGATGAATTCCATGCTATACGGTATACTCAAGGAACATGCCAAAAAACAAGGTTATTCATCGTTAAGGGAATATTTCCTCGCAAACTTTAGTAAAATTTTAAGCGGTCAGATAACCTATAACGAGAAGTGGAAGGATGATGAGGTAACGATTATTATAGATGCTAAGAATGTTAAACCAAGTCCAAACTCAAAAATAAAAATTTACAGAGAAGGAAATTATATCGTATTCAGAGACGCTACGTTTAAGTCTGAGAAGCAGAGTAATGAGAGCAAGTTCGGTGGAGCTTTTCTACCGGGCTTTAGATTGGATTACTATTTGGAGATGCCCGGAAAAATAGTGGATTCGAATGCGAATGTTGTTAAGGATAACAAGGCTGAGTGGCACCTAACCGGAACCGATGCGCTAAATGCGGAAATATATGCAAAAAGCGAAGTTCCAAGTATGCCGGGGTTTGAATTGCTGGTCGGAGTTTTGGGGCTAATCGGTGCGATGGAGATCACCAGAAGGAATAGCCGTTAAAAAATACAACGTCTGGTGAGCTACCCTCTGTGGGGCTTCTCTCGTTCACCCGCCTTTACGGCAAGGCTTCAATCCGAAGGGCTAACATCGGAAACGCTTCTACCATCTTCTAAACCAGTAATCCCTCGTTTTGTCCATTGCCAGCGAAACGTTCCATCTATGAAAGATCTCAATGGCTGTTTTAATGATTCCGAGTAGATCCTTTAGAGTGATGGATATTGAATTGTTTTTCTTCAATTTGATTGTGACATCACCGATTATCTTTGCTCCATCGGACTGAGAAATCGCATTATTATGGACGATTAGATTTCGGAGATCGATAAGATCCTCGAGACTTTTTTTGAGACTTCTGTTTATAATCCCAAGATCGGCAGAAGCATAAATGATCTCCCTAAGAGAGTAGTTTTTATTCCTTTTCAGTCTGAGATATAAAGGCGATCCGGGATACATTTCACTGATTTTTCGCATAGAATATTCTATTGCCGAAACTAAAGAAACCAGAATCTGCTTTGAAGCTTTTCCACCCCAATTCTTCCGCTTCTCTTTTTCAACATTTTGAAGCATGATGAGAATGTTCTCAAAATATTCCAGATAATCTACAAAAACGTCGTAACATCTGCTCCTCATATCTTTCTCGCCCGTAATTTTAATCATCTCTTCTTTGAACTTTTCGCATGTCCTCTTCAAACATTCTAACTCTTCGAGTGCCATGCTACCACCGTGGGTTAAAATGTCTTCAAAACAAATCACACAGGTTCAAATCGCAATTACTGTTGTATAAATCTTTAACTGTTTCATTATTTATAGTATTTCTTTACACATAATATTTATTAAAACAATTAAAATATTTTAGAAAATAAAATCGTTCAGTCTTTCTTTTAGCTCTCTTACCTTTTTAGCGTAGTAGGGGAGTAAAAGTGGAATAGACCATTCTGACGGCTCGGCAAAAGTGCAATAAGCTCTTACCTCTGGAAAGGCTAACATTAAAAGCATTAGGAAAAGAAAAAAAGATATTGTGCTGGCGTTGAGTATCGGCTTTATGACGGAGATGAGAATGATTAACAAAATTACTCTAACTACTATCCCCCGCTTTGCAAGTTTCAGCTTCCTTTCGTATATCTGAAGATCGATTTTTAAGTCGTAAATATCCTTTTCCCTAATTTCCTTTTCCTCTCTTATCTCGTAAACGCTGAGGATACGGGCTAATTCCTTGAGGTTCCTCGGGATTTTTACATCGACTCCGTCTAAGTAAACTATAACGACAACCCTTCCCTTTTCTAACTTATACTCCACCTTCCTTAAACCGATTCTTGTGCGGAAAACCTTTTTTTCAAATTCCACGTGTCTCGTTCTCAGGAAATCCTCAATAGTCCTCAAAGCTGTTTCAGCATCGCATCTTAGCGAGAGTTTCACGAATTCAAGGTTTCTCTTTAACTCTAAAATTTTTCGAGAAGTTAATCAAAATAAATTTTCAACTTGCAAGGGCCCGGACCGTGCATAATTTTAGGAGTTAAATGCCCGTTAATATCCTTTTCTGAGGACAAAGTTACAATCTTTAAATACTATTCTTCTAAACCTAACTCAGTAGGGCCGGGGAAGCGACGACAAAGTTGGTCAGCGACGACAGTGTTGCCCGGCACTCACGATCATCCGCATAAGTTTGGAAAAGCGGATGATTAGTGCCCGATGAAGCCCTACTCGGGCCGAGGATCAGTGTACACTATTCTCCGCACTCCCCGGCTTTCGGGGAGGTGGTTAGTTGAAGAAGAGAAGAGTATCACCAAGCTGGCTTCTTGCCCTACTCCTGATCTCAGCCACAGCCGTCACTCCCGTTCTTGCGGAAGAACAGGGCTTTTTCGGCAAGCTCAAGTTGGCATTTGACTATCTCAAGGATCCGGGACTTCTCATCGCATACATCAAGAACGAGATCATCAATCCTCTCCTGCACAAGGATCCTTACAGTCGTTATAAGGAGATCGTCAAGAAGTCCAGAACGGCATCACTTTCAGAGGAACCGGAATATATGGCTAAAGTCCGGGAGAAGCTGAACGGCTATTTTGCAAGGCTCAACGGCTATAATCTGACTGCCGATCAGCTTGAAGCTATCTGCAAGATGGGAGTTAGTGATGTTACGCTTGCGGTCATGGACTCCAAGAGGACATATTATGTCAAGCATATCTACATCTCTGGGGATGTTGTCAAGGTTGACGGCAGAGCAACTCCGAACATGGTCAGCATTACTCCGAGAGCCGCTTATGAGCTTGTTCTCATGCTTGACGACTATTTAGAGGACGGCAGTCTCAGCAATGCTGAACTGAAATCTCTTGGAAATTGGGGACTTCAGAAGTATAAGAGCGGAGATATCAGCGGCAAGAAGTCTCACATTGAAGCTGTTCTGAACTTCCTGCTTTCCGGAGGTGGTGAGGGTTGAGAAGGGCTGTTGTTGCCCTTCTCATACTTTTTGCGCTCGTCAGCCCTGCGTTGGCGGCAACCATAGTGGTTCCGGGGCTTCCTCCTGCCGTTGTTCCTGATCCTCCGTATTCAGGATGTGTCCTGCATCTGCCGATGGACGAGGGGACGGGTAACATCACGTATAACGCTGTAAATCCGCTGATAAATAACGGAACGCTGTATGATTCAGATCCAACGAACGCAGACGGGACTACATTGCCGCAGTGGGTTCCGGGAAAGCTTGGATATGCTTTGCAGTTCGATGGAGTTGATGATTTTGTTATGATTAGAGATTTCTCACAGAGCGATCCGCATGGTGCAATAACTATAGTAGCGTGGGTAAAACCAATAGATGGATCATTTACAGTAATCAACAGACGATCAGATAATTCAGGTTCAGTTTCTAATGGTTGGAGGAGTTGGACTATTAGTTATGCAACTGACCCTTATTACAGATTTGGTTTTCAAATAACATTATGGAATCCGTCAACTGGTGATGGAAAACAATATTCACTAGTATCCCCAACTGGATCGGCAAGACCTGGAGAGTGGTATTTCGTTGCAATGACATGGGATAGTCAAACTAACGAATTCAAAGCTTATGTAAATGGAGAGCTTGTAGCATCGACGGCGACGGCGTATCCCCAAATATACTACGATTATGATGATCCCAACACTGTTGGTATAGACAAAAGATTGTTCATAGGTGATTTTGATGGTGTTAACGCTCCGGGAGTAAAGCTAATCGATGAAGTCATGATTTTTAACCGAGCTTTAAGCGATGAGGAAATCCAACTTCTCTATCAGCGTGGAGCAAGCCACAGATTTGACACGAACATCACAATTGATCTTAGACAGATCAGCGTTCCGAGAGTTGATTTGAGTGGTGAATCAGCCACAGTTGAGGTCAATTTTGACATATCAGCGGATGCAACCGGAACGGTTTGGATTCCCATTCCTGCATCTGCGAAGATCTTGGATAACGTTGAGTTTGCTTACGGCATCGACGGCAAGGTTGTCACAATCGATGATAACAGATACGTAAACGCAAGCAGCATAACCGTCAGCGTTCCGATCAGCATTGACACAGCTACAGAGTTAGAACTGCCAAATGAACTCTATCTCGACTCCGATTCTAAGACTTTCGAGTTTAAGAAGAGCATCAGAATCAGCAATCCATCGGACATCAGCATCATGGCAACTCTCAGCGTTGATCCTTCAACGATTGGTGTGGCTCAGGCTTATCTCGATGGCAGCCCTATGAGCATGTTTGATGGATCTCTTGTCTCTTCGATCATCATAGGTCCGGGAGAGTCAAAGGTCATGGAACTCACGGCAACTCTGCCGATAACCAAGCAGGAGCTTGAGTTCAGGGCAACTCTCGACGACTTCTTTGAGATCGACAGCTTCGACGAAGCTATGACACTTGCTCAGAGCGCAACGGAGGGCAAGATCGAGACGGTGACCAAAGTTATAGCGATAGATTCGGCTGACTTCAAGAGCTTTGGCAACAGGACTGTCATCATTCCGCTGGATGTTGACGTGGATGATGTCATTGAAGCCAAAGCTTTGACAGGGTCCAAAGAGTTGCTCGAGATAAGAGAAGGCAAGGACGGCAAGGCCGAGATTGTCGTTCCTGCAACGGTATTCGAA
>JALWBF010000159.1:6498-7221 GCA_027016055.1 Archaeoglobaceae archaeon
CTGTTCGGATTTGGGAGGTGAAAATGGTGGGTAGAGGTTTGGCCCTATTTGGAGTTTTGGCTATATTGTTGGCAATACTGCCGGCAGTGAACGCAGCAACCATTAGCTACAACTTCGATCCGAACACCATACTTCCGACGGAGTGGGGAGATGAGATTGTAAACGGACATCCGGCAAATCTGACCTTAACAATTTTAACGAACACAAGTCAGCCGTTCACCGCAAGTTCGTTCCCGGATCCTGCAAACACTTCGATCAGCGTAACCGTTCAGTTCCTTGATCAGCTTGGACTTGCGGTTGACGTAACGGGTGACGGAGTTGAAGATACGTTTACGGCAACCGAGAACGCAACGAATCCGGGAGTTTACGAAGTCAGCATAACGACTAACGCAAAGCCGGGAGAATACACTATGAGGATTCATGCCATCGCAACGAACACCTTGACCGGTGAGGTTCTCGACGAGGGAACGCTTGACGTTCAGGTTTACATTTCCGATCCGTATTGGATAACCTGCTGGGCTGACGAAGGCGACAAGTTTCAGGTCGGAAGTCTCAGCATCGAGCTTGATACCTTAAACGACAGAGGAGCGGTTCTCGTTCTTGGGAACAACCTCGTAACTCTCAGCCCGGATGACTCAGGTATAATCTGCACACAGGTTGACCTCGACGGAGACGGGATCGCATCTGATTGGATGTTCATAAAGAGAACCGAGAACGGACCGG
>JALWBF010000160.1 GCA_027016055.1 Archaeoglobaceae archaeon
ACATTGCCCGGTACGACTTAATGCCTGCCCCAAAAATGCTCAAAGCAATGGTGACCACCATAATGACCCATAGGCTTCTTGACACAAAGATGCCCACCATGATCAAAATCGGCAGGAAGGGCAAAACCATGTTTATTTCCGTAATGCGCTGGATGAGGTCGTCAACAATGCCGCCATACCAAACGCCCACTGCCGCGATAATCATGGTGGCAATGCCGATCACCAAAGCGGAAATCAAACCAAAAGCCAGCGCAACCGGAGCACCCCACAAAAGCCCTACCATCAAATCGCGCCGCAGGTGGTCGGTGCCGGCGATGCCATATACCCCACCATACACCAGCAATTCAGCCTGAACATCATCTTGCGGGGAAAAGGTAATCGCCGAAAGATGAAGAGTGTAATGGCCTTTGAGGGGGCGCAGGGCATTGTGATCTACCGGTTGCGAAGTGTCCTTGGGCAAAGAAGCCGGATCGACGAGCAAGCCAATATCCGGCGAGATTTCCACGTGGAGCATACGTCGCACCCGACGCGCCAGGTCTTTATCCTGCCCCATGTGGAAACTGTAGCCCTGGGTGACAATAAAGTTACCCAGGCGGAACTTACGGCCATCAGGAGTAATCCACTCCCCTGAAACAAACGGCTGCTTTTTGGCATAAGAAGGGTAGAAATAAACCACAATTTCGGGCGGGAACTTGTCAGCCGTGTAATCGAACGAATAGGTCAGTTCAATTTGCTTCCCCCCGCCCAGTTTCTTTTCAGTGCGCTGGACTTCCCCTTCACGACGGGAATCCAGGTCAATGGTTGTCGGCAACTTCTTGGTACGGAAATAATTGACCCACGCCGGCGGCACCATTTTGGGATTGCGATACCAAACCTCGCTGGTTCCCCGCCACAGATAGATGGCCCGGTGATAAGGGATGGCTATCACAGCATACAGAGCCACACCCAACAGCGCCAGAATGATCAACGTGCCTATAATCGCCGAGGGGTAATACTTCAACTCACGGAAAAAGGATTTCAAAAATCCCATGCTTCACCTCTCCAACGGTGGTAATCTCAGCTCTGACGAGACGAACTCACCCTTACCCGCGGATCCAGGAGTGCGTAGATGATATCCAGCAAGAACACCGAAATTGCCAGCAAGTAAGCATAGATGATGGTATTGCCGACAATAACGGGCACGTCTTTCAGGCCAATGGCCTGGTAATACAAGCGGCCATTGCCGGGCCAGTTGAAAACCGTTTCAAAGATAATCGCGCCCATCCACAGGGTAATAACGCTCAACAAGAAGTTAGTGACTATGGTAGGAAGGGTGGGGCGCAGAATGTAACGGCGTTCCAGCATCCTATCGGGCAGACCCTTGGCCCGGGCCAGGTCCACGTAGTCTTCACTGGAGTAAATGAGGAAGAAAGTGCGGTTGCCGTAGACGCCGATAAAGTGGGAACTCAAAAGCATAGCCGCCAAAGGCAAAACCATATGCTTGGCCACGTTCAAGGCATACAGCCAAGGCGTTGGCGGCTTTGGAGCATCCACCATTCCGCCGAAAGGCAACCAGCCTAACCAGGCGGCAAAGACCAGAATCAGGAAAATACCATAAAACCACGCTGGTGCCGCTGATAGAGGTGCCGTGGCAATGTAAATTTTGTCGATCAAACTGCCATACTGACGAGAGAGCGCCAAACCAATAAACAAATTGAGGAAAAATATCAGAAAGAATGATGTTCCCATCAACAACAAGGTTGGTGGGAGGCGCTCCAAAATAATCGCTTTGACCTGACGTGAGCCAGAATCGCTCACCATGAACTGGGCACGGCCCAAGTTCAAAGTCAAGGCGTCGCGCAAGAAATAAAGGCTGCGGATAAGGAAAGGCTTGTTAAGCCCTAATCGTTCAGCCTCCAGCCGAACTTTGGTTTCTATCATCTTCTTCTTCTGGGTAACCGGAACGCTGCGCAAAGACGGGTCATGCATTATCTGAGCACTAATGTCTTTTTGCAACTGAGCCATGCGCAACTTATCCACATAGCCCCCCATATTCGCCACCAAAATCGTGATGTAAACGCCAATGACCGTGGTGATGAACAACAGAATAAGTTTGAAAGTCAGGTATCGTGCAAAACGCTTTGCACTGCCCATAAAGTGTCTCCTCTGCGACA
>JALWBF010000161.1 GCA_027016055.1 Archaeoglobaceae archaeon
CGATGGGTGCGATAGCAACCGCGATATGGTTTGCGAAAAGGTGATTTGATGGAGGACATCAGGTTTTGCCCAGAGCACGGATTTTATAGGGGAGAAACTTGCAAGTGCGGAAGGAAGGGCGAACTGATACTTGATAAGGAGAGGGTTGAAAAGTTGGGAAGATTTATCTCCGGTATCTTAAGGCATTTTCCGGATAAGTTCGGGCTTGAGATGGACGAAAACGGCTGGGTTGATTTCGACGAACTCGTTAGGGTTGTTAAGAGGAAATACAGGTGGGCAAACAGGTGGCTGATTAAAGCCATCGTTTATTCTGATTGGAAGGGCAGATACGAGCTTAAAGATAACAGGATAAGAGCTAGATACGGGCACAGTGTGGATGTTAAGCTGACTGACTATCCGATTGCCGAGGAAGACGTTCTTTATTACGGAACAGGAGAAGAAGAAGCCCAAAGACTGCTTGAAATAGGGATAAAGCCGGTTAATCAGGCTTACGTCCATTTGTCAACCACGATAGAAAAGTCGGAGGAGGTTGCGAGGCTGAGAACGGATGAGCCGATAATACTAGAGATAGATGCGAAGAAAGCCAGAGAGGACGGGATAAGGATTATAAAGGCTAACGAATTTATAGCCTTAGCTAAGGAGATACCGCCGAAATACATCAAGGGTGTGATTAAGTTATGAGGTGCATAGTTACGGACTGGGATTATATGGACAGTCTGTGCAGAAGGGTAGCGGAGCAAATTATGGATGACGATTTCGAGCCCGAAGTAATAGTTGCATTGGCCAAGGGAGGATGGTTTGCCGGAAGAATTTTGTGCGATCTGTTGGGTTTGGATGAAATCACTAGCTTAAAAGTTGAGCATTACGCTGGAATAAACGAAAGGAAGGATATCAGCGTTAGGTATGTTCCTTCGGATGAGGAGATCAGAGGCAAGAACGTTCTTATAGTCGACGATATAGCCAACACCGGCATGAGCATAAAGAGGGCGAGAGAAGAAATCGAAAAATTGGGAGCTAAGGATGTAAGAACGGCGACGCTTCTACTCCTTCACACTTCGAAGTTCATTCCGGATTACTTCGGCGAGTGCTTGGAGGAGTGGGCTTGGGTTATATTTCCATGGAACTTCGTAGAAGATACTGTAAGCTTGATCGTTACGATAATGAAGGATAGCAGGAAGGATCTATGGACGGAATGGGATATAAAGTGGGAGCTTTTCAAGCGGTTCAACTTGGATCCCATCTACTTGGAGATATCACAGCCGGGTAGATTCGAAGAGGTGCTGAGGATAATGGAGAGAAGGGGTATTATCAACAAGATTAAAGAGGATGACAAAGTATACTGGTCTCTTGCCGAGGAGATCGAATAGCATAGTTTTTTAAATCTTCTGCTTATTTATGGGCATGGAAGCCGAAATTGCAATTATCGGCGGAACCGGCGTTTACGAGCAGTCCGCTTTTGAAAACGTTAAAGAGGTGGATATCGACACTCCCTTTGGCAAGCCTTCGGATAAGATTATCGTCGGCGAATTCGAAGGAAGGAAGGTTGCATTTCTGCCGAGGCACGGCAGAGGGCACGTTTACTCCCCAACCAACGTGCCGTATAGGGCGAACATATACGCTTTGAAGAAGTTGGGCGTTGAAAGGATAATAAGCGTATGTGCCGTGGGTTCGCTTAAGGAGGAGATCAAGCCTTTGGATATCGTAATTCCCGATCAGCTCTACGACAAGACGAAGTTCAGACCTAATACTTTCTTCGAAGACGTCGTAGTTCACGTCGGTTTTGCCGAACCCTTCTGTCCGGAACTGAGGAAGATAGCGATAGAAGTTATCGAGGGCTTGGGCTACAGATGCCATCCAAAGGGAACTTACGTCTGCATTGAAGGTCCTCAGTTCTCCACGAAAGCGGAGTCAGCTGTTCACAGGCAGTTAGGCTTCGACATAATTGGCATGACAGCCTTGCCTGAAGCAAAACTTGCAAGGGAAGCGGAAATATGCTACCTTACAATAGCCACGGTCACGGATTACGATGTGTGGAAGGAAGAAGAAGTCGACGTCGCGATGGTTCTTGAGAACATGGCTAAGAATGAGGAGAAGGTCAGAAACATACTGAGAAAGCTTATTCCCGCAATACCCAAGGAAAGAAAATGTCCGTGCAAGGATGCTCTTAAGTTCGCAATAACTACGCATCCGGATAGGATAAGCTACGAAGTCAGGAGAAAGCTCGGAATATTCCTCGATAAGTATTTAAAGTGATCTACTCATGAAGCTCGCCCATATCAAATTCAAAGGACATGTATCTCCTCTCGGTGACGTTCAGTATTGGAATCTTGGCGTAAGTATGGCAGGCTATGCAGGCTTCATTAGAGCCTTTCATGAGCGTGTTGTTTTCAGCCCATTCTATAAACTTTTTATGAGCTGAGAAGTTACCTATAAGCGGATGACAGCGAACGCAGGTTACGTTCCTGCTCATTCCCGGATGGCAGAACGTGCAGTTGAAGTTGTGATAAGGAGACATGCTCAGTTCAACCGCTACATCCCGATGACATTCGGTGCAGTTTTCTGTTGTTGTCACGTTCACCGCTACGGCAAAAATGCTGAAGGACGGTAGCTCGGTTTTGTAGTAATAATTCTTTGCGTCCTCTTTTAATAGTTCGGTCTTGAATACCACCCATCTTTGCTCGATAAGCTTCAAAAGAACCACTCTGCTCGGATCGTATTTGCCCTTCTCTATCCAAATTTTCGGAACCTCAAATATTACGTAACCCGTAGGCTCAACAGTTTTTCCAGTGCTAACGTCTTTAAAAACTATCATGAAGTAGTATAGAATGTGGTAATTTTCCGGGGGTCTCGGACCTATAAACTCCCTCAATCTTGATACGTTAACGCTAATTCTCATTTTCTTAGGTAGCTTAAACACAACCTCAAGGACGCCGATCTTTTCGACTTTTTCCGGCGGTATCCTTACTTTCGTGTATTCGTTCGGATAAACTTCAACAGTCGAATTGAAGCTTTCATTGGTAAGGTAGTAACACTTGCCCTGCTTAGGCATTACTCTGACGCTTTGCTGTAACGCACAGTTAACTAAGTTTGGAAAGACTAAGAGACCCAAAATTACTGCCGGTATCATGATCCTGGATCCAAGCAAAATGTAATGTCTCCTCATTATGTTCATGATGATCAACTCTCCAAAATTAAATATTGTTAATACCTATATATATCTTTTACGAGATTTGTAAAAATGTTAGCATTCTAATCTAAAAGATAAAATATTAATTAAAATATTAATTAAAAAAATTAATAAAATAAAGTTAAGTTAAGATGTGTTGTATATTCCACTCACGCTACCGGGCCAGCCGCTCCAGTAGCTGGTGTTACCGACACCGCTCGTGTTACCCCATGAGATTGCGGTAGCGGTGCCGTTGACGATCCAGTTAGTGATCGTCCAGTTGTGGACGCCGTTAGGCAACGTAACTGGATTGGTTATATTTATGTTGAACTCCAAGCTTCTCTTGTGGTGCCACGTTATCTTAACCGCAACATACGTATGGCAAGCAACACAAGCTTCGGTTGAGTCGGGTAGCATGTTGTCCTTTATGGCTCTGGCAATGAACGCGTTGTGAGCGGCGAACTTACCGTTATATGTGGCGTTGGAGTAGTTGTAGGGTGAAGTTGCCAATCCACTTATGTTGAATCCACCAGCAAACGGACCCGGTGCCCATGTCGCCTTACTTGCGTTCATCTGGTGGCACATCATACATGCAACTACGCTCGCTGCATGAGCCTGCTTACCCGGAACAACTTGGGTGTATGCTCCCGTTACATTAGCGTAAGTTATGCTCAGATTTGACCTGTGGCAAGCTGCACAATCCTGAGGATCAGCCTTGGTTTTGTCACCCCAATGGATGTGGAAGTTGCTCAGGCTCAGTTCCTCGAATACGTCAGCGTGACATTTCTGGCATGGAACAGTCCTGTTGTAGCTTAGATTATACCAGTAGTGCTGACCGGCAAAGAGTGAGACGGTGTTCGGTAGTATCACTAAGCCCGTCGCTGCTACGATCACTGCCAGCAACAAAGCCTTACCTATGTTCATTATTCACCACCTCCTAATATTCAGTTTACCTTTCGAACCTTTATAAACTTTATTGAAATATTCATTATCATGTATAAACCCTTCGGTTTTTGTTATCCTATTTGTTAGCTTAGCAACACAATTCCCGTTTTTGTTAATAGATGATACTAAGCAACCAATAATTTAATAATCAAGTAATTATAATTGCAAAAAATTTTAAATAAAAGTCATCGTAATCGTAAATGTTAAGTAAGTTGTGGGTAATAGTCCGTAATAATAATGATAAGAATTAAGTCTTCAAGGGGTGGTTTCCGTGAAATTAAATAGGAGGGATTTTCTCAAACTGGTGGCGGCGATGGGAGCTACAGCGTTCATAACAAATTACAAGGCTGAAATAGTCAGGGCTCTTGAAGAGGTAAAGGATTACTGGCACATCTGCTGGTTGAACGGCGCCGCTTGCACCGGTTGCACCATTTCATTCGCGCAAGCTACCGATCCTGATATCCTCGAAATTCTAACAAGTATTACAGTCGGCAACTCAAGGCTTCCGATAGCTCTGCCGGATTACATGGAAACCATTCATCCGGCCTCCGGCTGGCTCGCTGAACATTTAAAGGAGAGGTGGAAACATGGAACGAAAGGTAGGAGGATTCTGATAGTCGAGGGTGCAATTCAGAAGAAAGGATACTGCGTAATCGGCGGTAAGGATTTCAGAGATCACGTTAGGGATTTGATCGATTACGCCGACCACATTATAGCCTTTGGAGCCTGTGCATGCTTCGGCGGTATTCCGTCATCACATCCAAATCCGAGCGGAGCCATGGGTCTGCAGGAATTTTTGATGGAAATAGGAAGAGAAGATCTTGCAAAAAAGGTTATAAATATTCCGTGCTGTCCCGGGCATCCAGATCACCTCGTATTAACTCTAACATCAGTTATGCTCGGAATTAATTTAGAATTGGATGAACACAACAGACCAAAGATCTTCTTCGGCAGGAACATGCATCTCGCCCTTTGTCCGTATAGACCTTATTACGATCTCGGCATATTTGCGACGAAGCCAGGGGAAGAGGGATGCAAATACAAGTTCGGATGCAAAGGGCCGGAAGTCAGAACCGATTGCGCTCTGAGGAAGTGGAACAATCACGTAAGCTACTGCGTTCAGGTTGGTGCCCCTTGCATAGGATGTGCGGAACCGGGATTTCCAGACAGATTCATACCTTTCTACGAGCCAATAACCAATAGAAGACCGTTCTTCACCATAGATCCGAACTACATCTGGGTCGGGGGATCGGTCTTAGCCGGCATGGCGGCGTATAAGGTTAAGAAGGATAGGAAGGAGGAGTGAGCATGGTAAAGGTTGTTGTTGATCCGGTTACGAGGATCGAGGGACATTTAAGGATCGAAATGAATCTGAAGGAGATTACAACAGATACCGGCAGATGGTTCATCGTAGGAGAAGCCAAGAGTGCGGGAATGTTGTTCAGAGGATTCGAGATATTTCTGAAGGGTAAAGATCCCAGAGATGCCTTCTTCTTCACGCAAAGGATATGCGGTGTTTGTCCGGCTGCACATGCAGAAGCTTCGAATCAGGCTTTGGACATAGCCTTTAATGCTGTTCCGGTTCCTCCGGCAGCTGTTTTGATTAGAAACATAATCCAGTGCGCATACTACATTTACGACCACATGATACACACTTACTTGCTCGTAGGTCCGGAACTGGGAATCCTTTGCAAGTATCCGCCTATGATTCCGCCCGTTTTGGGTAAAGAAGGCATAGCCAAGCTCGGGCTCGGAAGTAGCTATGCGAAATGTATAGAGATGCAGAGGAAGGCTAACGAGATCACAGCTTTATGGGGCGGTAAGTTCCCTCATCACGCATGCGGTTATCCCGGCGGAGTAACTGTTAAGCCTACAAGCGAGAGGATAGCCGGAACGATAGCAAGGGCTGTTGAAATCTGGGAATTCGTAGCCAAGACGATGATAAGGGATATAAATGCTATAATTCAAGCCAACGAAACAGTGGGCGAAAAGATCAGCGAGATTTTGGGCGTAAACATAAGGGGTCTCGAAGACATCGGCGTGGGAACGGGTTACTTCTTAAGCTACGGAATGCTGCCCGATCCGGAGAACTACGACGACTGGCTTAAGGTTGCCTACGGAGAGAAGGGAAGAAGAAAATCGGCCGTAATTCACGCAGGAGCTTGGGACGGCAGCTTTAAGGACTTCGATCTGAACAAGATTCAGGAGTTCGTCAAATACTCGTGGTATTCTGATAAATACAGCGGAAAGAAACCGAACGAAGAGGAGACAATAGTCGAGATGAACAAGCCCGGAGCGTATTCTTGGATAAAGGCGCCGAGATACGATGGCAAGGTTTACGAGGTCGGACCCCTTGCGAGGATGATAAACACATTCGGCCTGAAATGGAGGATTCCGAGAGTTCATCCGATCACAGGAGAAGACTTGGGAGATTTCGTTTATAAGGTCAGGAATCCGAAGGGATCCGTTCTCGATAGAGTAGTTGCAAGGGTTGCGAACGCTCTTATCTGTGCAAACAAGCTGATCGAATTCGCCAAGATGCTAATGGAGTATAAAGATGCGTCGATCTGCAACTATAAGGAAGTTCCGGAAAAGGGCGAGGGATTCGGACTTTATGAAGCTCCGAGAGGAGCATTGTTGCATTATCTCAAGATAAACAACAAGGTTATAGAGAGGTATCAGTGCGTCGTTCCGAGCACTTGGAATCTAAGCCCAAGGGATGACATGGGTCAACCGGGCCCGGTTGAGACTTCATTGCAGTGCGGAACGACTTGGCTCCCGACAATGGATGTTCCGAGCGTTTGCAGTGCTATTTGGGGCAACGACTACGGAGAACTGCTTAAGAAGTCCTTGGCTCCTCTCGGATTGGCTGGACTCAACATGGAGCCTGTTAACGGGCAGAAATACAACACGACAATAGCCTTGCTAATAGTAAGAAGCTTCGATCCCTGCATAGCCTGTGCGGTTCATCTTATAAAGAAGTAATATTTTTTAATTTTATTTTAATTTAGAACAATTTAAGTAATATTAATATTGAAGTAAAACCGTTATACAGCCACGATGATGAATACTCCCGCCCCTGATGAGTGATGAATATTGCGCTAACTGAGTGGGGTTCAGGACTGGTGGAAGTTCCACCAGACCTTTGGTGCTCATCACCCTTTCGGGCTTGCACCCATTCGGGGTAACCCCGAAGCCCCACATCCGAAGGTTCAAGCAAGCTATAACGTCTCTATCTGCGATTATACCGCAATTTTTGCATTTCATTAACCTGCCCTCATAGGCAGATAATCTGCCGGAGCAGAGAGGGCAGGTTTTAGAGGAATTAGTAGGATTGACGTATTTGACGGGTAAACCGAGCCATTTAAGCTTGTATTCGAGCATGGACTGGAATATCCTGCAATTCCACTTTGAAAGCTTGCGGTTTAAGTCTTTACTACCGTTAAGAACTCTATCCTTGATGTATCTAAGATCTTCGAGGATAGCACCGTGTTTTAGCGATGCGAGTTCTCTTGCGATTGTTGTAGTGATTTTGTGCATCAAATCTCTTGCACGATTTCTTTCTCTCTTAGAATACTTTTGCATTAGTCTTTTTGCCGTTTTAGGTTTTGTCTTGGCTAATTTTTGAATTCTCCTTCTCTTCTCCTCGTAAACTCTGTGGATGTGATACAGCTCTTTCAGATCGAACCTGATGATTTTCCCATTAATCAATCCGGTTATATTCGTTAAGTTTACATCGAAAGAAGCGTAGTCCTTTGGTTTTATTAATTCAACTCGCTTCTTGAACGTTATGATCAGTCTATCCTCTTGTAGGATTAATCCGCCTATCGAATCGTAATTTGGCAGATAATCGAATTTCGTCAGATCCACTTCGAGGTAACGCTTTCTCGGTTCAATTGTAATCTTTATTTTACCTTTTTTGACCGAGAAAAGATTTGTTTTAATGTAGACGGATTTTCTCATGATTTCAGGTTTTGATTTAGCTTTTCCTTGATTGTATAATTGAATCCATCCCTTAACCAATCCTATAACTGAATTAATAGCAGAGTCAACGTAATGCTTGGCAAATCTCCAGTTCCTTAGCAATTTATCTCTTAACTTTTTCCTATCGCTCTTGTTAAACCTTAAATGAGCTTTACTGGTCTTTGAAAACTTCACATGCCTGAAAATCTCTTCCAAAGCGATTTTTCTCAGTTTAAAGTATTCTTCAATCAAATCCTTCGGCGCCGTCAATGGAACGCTGTATGCTTTTATAACTTCCACACTTGCAATTCAACATAAAGATTTATAAACCTTTCTACATACATACTACTATGAAAATGACAGTCCAAATAGATGAAGAACTCGGCAGAAAGTTTAGAGCTAAGATCGAGATCAAAGGTAACAAAAAAGGTGCTCTAAGCGAAGCTATAAAACTCTGGCTGGATAAGTATGGTTGACCCGTTTTTCTACAATCTTCCATGTTTTTCCACAAAAATCGAAACTGCTCGCAACGGCTTTTGTATTTATAGCATTATCTTAGATAAGCTCCGCCCGAGATGTGGAAGGTGGAGTTAAAGAATTCCGTTCTCCGCGAAATCCCTCCAATGAAGGAGGAAAAGCTCCCGCTACGAATACAATAAAAGTGGTGGTAGGTCGCCCGTTCTCTTCCGCAAGAGCGGAATACGGCTATATTTCCCCCTTCTTGGTCGACTCACTGTTCTGATTTCCTGTAAGGGTTGTAACGAGCTCCGTTACGGGAAATCCTCCCCCAAATCCCGGCCTTCAGTTATGCCAATCAAATATTTCGATGGCTTTCGTCATAGAATGCTACGGTTTTGTTGCGGATTTTGAACCGCTTCGAACCCGACGTTAGATTTAACACTGCGGGTATAAGACTAACGCTTCACCCCCTAATTCATCCCCGTGAAAAGGACTTTCTTAGCGGCATTCTGTAAATTCCCCCGGCACAGGAACGGGATATCTCGAAGTAAGACAGGCTAAGCAGAGTTCGCATCTCTTAAATCCAACGGCTTTGAGAAGACCGTCCAAGCTCAGATAGGCTAAGCTGTCCGCATTTAAAACCCTGCGAATCTCTTCAATGCTTTTGTTGCTCGCTATCAGCTCTTCCCTCGTCGACATATCTATGCCGAAGTAGCACGGAGCTATTATCGGCGGGCTTCCGATTCTGAAGTGAACCTCCCTAGCTCCGGCTCTTCTAACCATATCAACTATTTTCCGTGAAGTCGTGCCCCTCACTATCGAATCGTCCACGAGAACAACCCTTTTTCCTTTAACGTTTTCTCTAACGACATTCATCTTGAGCTGGACTGAAAGCTCCCTTAGCCTCTGTTCCGGCATTATGAACGTTCTGCCGACGTATCTGTTCTTTATTAAAACTTCCAAATAAGGCAATCCCGATCCGTCGGAAAAACCTATCGCAGCCGTTGTTCCGCTGTCCGGAACGGGAGAAACCAGATCTGCATCGACCGGGCTTTCGTTTGCGAGTATCTTTCCCATCCTGTATCTGGCTTTGTAAACGCTGACGCCATCTATTACCGAATCCGGTCTCGCAAAGTAGATGTATTCGAAGACGCATCTGGCTAACCTTTTGCTTTCAGCGATTTTAACGAACTCGGCATCGCCTTCCCGAATTATTACGGCTTCCCCGGGCTTAACATCCCTAACCTTCTCAGCTCCTATAGCATCGAGCGCACAGGTTTCGCTTGCGATCACGTAGCCGAAATCTGCTTCGCCAACGCACAGCGGGCGGAAACCAAGAGCATCTCTGAATCCTATGAGAACGTCGTTGAATAGAATGGTTAAGGAGAAACTTCCGATGAGCTTTTCGTGCAGAAGGCTGAGGGATTCGACGATGTCGAACTTCATGAGAAAGGATGAAAGCAGTTGAGCTATTACTTCGGTGTCGGAATTCGTTACGAAAATCCTCCCCTCATTTTCAAGCATCGCTCTGAGTTGCGGATAGTTAACCAAGTTTCCGTTGTGACCGACCGCCAAATAGCCGGCTTTTGATTTAACTAAAATCGGCTGAGCGTTCTCGAGCTTCGATTCGCCTGTAGTGGAATACCTAACATGCCCTATTGCACAGTTACCTTTAAGCCTAGCTAATAAGGCTTCGTTGAATATTTCGGTAACCAAACCCATTCCTCTGTGCAGTTCGATCGATCCCTTATCTGCAATCGCTATTCCCGCCGATTCTTGCCCCCGATGTTGTAAAGAATATAGAGTAAGGTATGCTATTTTCGAAGTTAAAGATTCATCGTTACAGTAAACGCCGACTATGCCACACATTTAATTGCTCTTCTTTTTCTTCTTCAGCCAGTTGTAGCTCCTTAACCTCTTGCTTCTTCCGAAGCCACAAGCGGCACAGTATCCCTTTCTTCTATGAAAAGACACTCTCCCACACCTTCTGCACTTTATGTGAACGATCTTCCTTCCCCTTTTACCCATCGCGGCGGTTCCGTCTGACATTCACATCACCTACTCCGAAGGCGATACAAAAACTACGGTATCCCCTCTGATTATAACACTTCCCAGTTTTCTAACAACTTCCCCGTTCTGAATTTCCTCCGCATCTTCCAGCACTAAATTCATGTGAATATCGTAACCGTTCAATATTCCCCTGAACTCCCTACCCCCCTTTAACCTCACTAAGACCGGCGTTTGCAACGCTTTGTTCAGGACATCGAGTGGTCTTTTGGCCATACCGTCTCCTCCAAAAATGCTTTTAACTTCGTTCATCTCATGACTATTTAAAAATATCGGAGGTATCGTATGAAGAGACACATGCTCAGAAAGAAGGAAGCAAAGCAGATAGCTAAGAGCTTGGCCGAAACTACTGGCGTGGAAATTAAGGGTAGCATGGAAAGGGTAGAGATCAACGACAAAGTCGTGATCTTGGTCGACGGAGAACCTCTCATATTAGAGCACGACGGGAGATATTATCTTACAGTCTACGGCTTACTGAAGTTCAAGCCTTCCAAGGGAAAGGTCGTAGTCGATGAGGGGGCTATGCCGCACATAATAAACGGGGCTGATGTCATGAAGCCCGGAATTGTTGAAGCAGATGAGAATATTAGGGTCGGAGATTTCGTTTACGTTGTAGTTGAGAACAAGGAAACGCCCCTTGCTGTCGGTATCGCTCTTGTAAACGGATGCGAGATGATAGGCGGGAAGGGAAAGGCTGTTAAGAACATTCATCATCTTAAGGACAAAATATGGAAGACCTTTTTCAAATGATGAACTGAAACTCCAATAGGATTTTCCCTACAACCTCAGCAATGCTCTAAAACCAATGATAAGGCAACAAATATTGCGATAGATCGTTTATGTCTAAGAGATTCCCGAAGCTATTGCAAAAACTATTATGACGAATTTATTCACGATAAGATATAGTCATTCGAAATAGGTGAATTACCAGTGAAAGAAAGGCAAATAATCTTATATCCGAGCAAAATCCAATAAGGCATGCCGAGGAGGCTCAGAACAGTTATAAAGGCTAAGGATAAGAACTCGATGTGCTACTGGGCAACCGTTAGAAATCCTCTTAGGGTTGCCGTTAACTATATCGTCGTTGCCATTTGCAGAATTTTGCCATCTCTTTCCTTAAAACGCTGGCTTCTGAAGCGTATAGGAGTTAAAGTCGGAAAGAACGTCGCGTTCGGCTTGGAATCGACTGTCGATATATTCTATCCCGAGCTGATAGAAATCGGAGACAACACGATTATAGGTTACAACACCGTAATATTAGCCCACGAATTTCTTAGAGATGAGCTTAGAATCGGCGAGGTAAAAATAGGGAAAAACGTGACGATCGGAGCGAACTGCACGATACTGCCAGGAGTTACGATAGGAGACAATTCGATAATCTCCGCGCATAGCTTGGTAAACTCGGATATCCCGGCTAACGTATTGGCCGGAGGCGTGCCGGCTAAGGTTATAAAGGAGCTTTAATCGAGCCTTTCGAGCAAGCTGGCGACGATTATCGGCAGTAAAACCGTTGCATCTCCGTAAACGGTTACGTGTTTAGCCCTTTCGCTTACCTTACCCCATGATATCGCCTCCCTAACCCTCGCACCGCTCAAACTTCCGTCCCATTCAACGGCCGTTGTGATGTAAACGACGTAGTCCAAGCCTCCCTTGAACTGATTCCACCATATCGTATGATGCTTACTAATTCCGCCGCCTATTATCAATGCTCCGGTTTTTTCTGCATTGAAAACCATGTCGCTCAACTCATCCTCATCCTTAAGCACATCGACGATGAAATCCCTGTGAGTCTGATAGAATATCCAAAGCTGACTTCCCACAGCCCCATCCGTTATGCCCGGAACGAACATCGGAATTCTGTTCTTCCAACACCAATATATTATCGAACTCTCGGCATTCTGCTCTTCTTCGAGCCTTTTTCCGATCTCCCAAATGAGCTCCCTCGTCGAAAGTCTTCTTTTCTCAGCGTATATCTCTTCGAGCATAGGCTGAAGCTTTTCCTCAATTATCAACCCGTAGCTCTCGTTAGGCGCCAAAACGTTGCCGATCCTGTTTATTCCCTTCCTATGTAACTCTGCATCGTCTAACATAAAGCTGCCGTGGTAGTAATCTCTCCAAACCCTCGCAAGATCGTGATCGAGCGTTCCGCAAGTTGTTACGATCACATCCACGAGCCTTCGCTTCACGAGCTCGACTATCACGCCCCTCGTTCCGGTCGCAACTATGCATGCCGGAAAGGAAAGAAATACGATTGTATCTCTATCTTTAACCATCTCCTCGACTATATCCACAGCAACTGCCAGATCCTTAGCCGTAAAGCCGCCCGACTTAAACAACTGCTCGACGAGCTCGTTTACGCTCATTTTTTCCCTTAGCCTTATATCCTCAACCCTCGGAAGATCCATGCCTAAAGGTTTGCGAAGGACTTAAAAATTTTGAAACCTCAGAACCGTGGAGGTTCATCACGATTCAGCATGTGCAAATTTCATCATCGGCTTCAAAAATTTTAATTCTATTAGCTTAAATCGCTTCCGATGAAACCGCTCGGCGTTTGCGATAAATGCGGGGATTTCGAAGGTTCATGTAAATGCGGTAGCGGGAAGATTCTGCTAGATGGAAGGAAGAGAGAGCTTGTAAGTAAGTTCTTAAGCGGATTGCTGAGGCATTTTCCGCATTCCTTCGGCATAGAAGTGGATGAGGAAGGATGGGCTGATTTGGATAAAGTTGCTGAGGTCGTAAAGGAAAGGCACGGCGTTGGAAGGAAGGAGATAGAGTTAATAGTTAAATTCGATCCTAAGGGTAGGTTCGAGATAAGGAACGAGAAGATTCGAGCCAAATACGGGCACAGCATAAAAGTTAAGGTTGACTGGAGCGAGAGCTCTGAAATTCCTCCAGTGCTTTACCACGGAACTCATCCGGCAAACGTCCCCTCCATTCTTAAGCAGGGTCTTCTACCGATGAAGAGGAGGGAGGTTCATCTGTCAGAAACGATTCAGGATGCCATCGAAGTCGGTAGGAGGTATCATCCGAATCCGGCCGTGTTGGCTATAGATGCTAGGGGCATGATCAGGGCCGGGTTTAAAATAAGGAAGAAGGGGAAGGTTTACACCACGGACTACGTCCCCTTTAAATTTATAAAACGAATCCTGTGAGCAAATTATATATATGCCAATATTCGAAGCTTCTGGGATGAAACTTACAGTCGCAATCGCAGTTATCCTGCTTACGATACCCTTAGCATCGGCACAGGTGGTTAAGGTTGAGATGAATCCGCAAACTCTTCTGCCGAACGATGTTGCGGATTGCAAACTGATAATTTCACTACCACAGCTTACATACATCAGCGGAATATCCTTTTACCATCCGTCAGCCTTAGAAATAAAACCGGATTCAGTTTCAAGCATCGGCTGGGTTCAGTCCTACGTCCTTCCCTTCACGATTAAAGCCGAGAAGAGCGGGATTTACACGGTAAACGTCATTATAAATACGATGAACGGCAGCATTAAGCAAACGTTCGTGGTTAGGGTTGAAAGCAAGATGCCTGAGATAGTTCTGGACAGAACTATGTTTACGCTCAACGAAGTAAACGAGGTAGGATTTTCTATTTCATCTCCGCTTCAGATCAGCAACGTTATCGTAATTCCGATGTTCGATGCTAATCCGAAGGTAATATACGTTAGGAACGGAAGGGGATACTTCAAGTTCGAGCCGAAGAAACCCGAACCGCTGAGATTCAAGATAGAATTCTACAACGGCAAAAATTACCACGAAATAGTTCAGACGGTGAAAGTTGAATACAGAAAGAGTAAGGGTGTTTTGATCAACGCAACGCCTGAGTATCCGATCGCGCTGATTGGAGATGTAATAGGTATCGATGTTCGGATTTCGAATCTAAGGCAGGACAACATATATTCGGTCAAGGTAAACGTATCAAACGGATCTTTCTCGGTGAAATCCGTCGAAATTCCGATGATAAAGGCCGGGGAAACAAAAGTAGTGAAATTCAAGTGGTGTTCGAGATCTGCCGGGATAAAAAACGTAACCATAGAGGTTACATACTTGGACGAGTTTAACAATAAACATTCCGAGCGCAAAATCGTGACCATCAAGGTTTTGAACGAAACGACACTTCAGTTCAGCGATATCGAGATCGAGAGAAGTTTGAACGGATTGACGATCACCGGAGACGTCTGCAACAACGGTAGAAGCAAGATTTACAACATCTTAGTCTCTGCAAACGGAAAAACTTATTACATAGACTACCTCGATCCTTCCGACTTCGACAGCTTTGAAATCACGATTCCGGCTAATGTGAGTAAGGTTCAGCTTAAGGCTACTTGGACGAACGAGATAGGCGAGAAATTCGAGAAATCCTTTGAGGTTAAGGTTTCGAATGTTGAAACCAATGTAAAGAAGGGAGGAGGCGGAATTCTACCGCTGACGATCTCCCTCATAACGCTCGTCGCGATCTTGATCTTGGTCTTTATAGCTTGGAAGAAAAGAAGATGATAGAGCTGATAGATGTCGTAAAGAAGTATAGGATCGGAGTTCATGAGGTAATAGCCTTAAACGGTGTTAGCCTAAGCGTTAGGGATGGGGAGTTCGTGGCGATAATGGGTCCATCGGGGAGCGGGAAATCGACGTTGCTTCATTTGATAGGCTGTCTCGACAAGCCGACGAGCGGGAAAGTTCTAATAGACGGCTTGGATACTTCAAAGCTGAGCGATAGGGAGCTTACGGAGCTTAGAAGGGATAAGATAGGTTTCGTGTTTCAGCAGTATTATCTAATTCCGACGCTTACGGCTTTGGAGAACGTCGAGCTTCCGATGGTTTTCAAGGGGATTTCGAAGGAGAAAAGGAGAAGCAGGGCTGAGGAACTGCTCGAACTCGTAGGCTTAAAGGGGAAGAAGGACAGAAAGCCTAACGAGCTTAGCGGCGGTGAACAGCAAAGGGTGGCGATAGCGAGAGCCTTAGCTAATGAGCCTTCGATTCTGCTTTGTGATGAGCCTACGGGGAATTTGGATACCAAGAGCGGGAAAGTGGTCATGGAAATAATAAAGAGGTTGAACGTGGAAGAGGGAGTCACCGTTGTTTTGGTTACGCACGATCCATCGCTCAAAGTCTACGCGGACAGGGTGATCGGGATTAGGGACGGGAGGATAGTCAATGCTGATTGAACTTGCGTTGAGGAATCTCGCAAGGACGAAGGTTAGGAGCACCCTTGCAATAATCGGAATTATCATCGGCGTTATGGCTATAAGTTCAATAGGTATATTCGGAGAGAGCTTAAAAGCTGTAATTCTCGAGAATTTCAAGGATGTGGCGAATGAGGTGATTATAACACCCAATTACGTTCACGGCTACACATCGATAGATGCGAGGACGGTGAAAAAGATCGAAAGCATACCATTTGCGGAGCTTGTCATACCTGTTAAAAGCGAATCCGCTTTGGTAGAATGTAAGGAGAAGAAGACATATGCGACCGTTTATGGGATGGACGTTAGGAAAACGAAAGAGCTTTTCGAGCTTGAGAAGGGAACATATAAGGGTTGCTTAGTCGGTAGCAAGATAGCCGAGTTCTTTAAGCTAAGAGTCGGAAGCAGGATAACGATTGCAGGAAGGGAATTCAGAGTGAGCGGGATAATAAAGGAAGGGGCAAGGTTCGACATAAACCCGAACTATGCGGTGATACTTCCGCTGAGGGATTTCGATAGGATATTCAGCGAGGAGTATTCGATGATAATAGTCAAGGTTGAGAGCATCGATAAGATCGAGGCTTTTAAAGAAGCTGTCAATAAAATCGTTAACAGGAAGGAGAGCAAGGTTTCGGTGTTTGAGATGAAGATAATCATAGAGAGGATAAAGAGGGTATTCGAGAAGGTAACGCTGTTTCTTATGGCTATCGCCGGCGTATCATTGCTTGTAGCCGGAATCAGCATTCTGAACATAATGCTTATGTCTACGATCGAAAGAACTAAGGAAATAGGCTTGATGAGGGCTATAGGAGCTTATAGGGAAACCATACTTAAGCTGTTCCTAACCGAAGCTTTAATCTTGGGTTTAATAGGAAGCGTTGTGGGCGGTGCTTTGAGTCTCTTAGGCGGCTACTCGATTGACATGCTCATTTTGAAGACTGCAAAGTATGCCTTCACTCCTTCCTCAATTTTATACGTCCTCATCGGAATTACGTTCGGAATCCTTACGGCTTTGATTAGTGCCATGTATCCCGCATGGAAGGCGAGCAAGCTTGAGCCGATCGAAGCCTTGAGGTATGAATAACTACGATCGTCGAGTTAACAGTTTAGAGGTAGATATACCCACACCTAAGCCCAAGCACATCGCTAACGAAGCATTCCCACCAAAAATAGGCTGTAGAAGGTGGAAAATCCCCGCACCGCAAATCCCCGCAAAAGCTGAATGCAACGGTTTCGGCAGTAAGATACTTAAAAGTAGTGCAACGATTACTGGCATGAACCTCAGCATCTGGTTGAATCGATTTTATCCTCAAATTATATCCGATTTCGGATTCAGTAGAGACAGGGATGCAGAATCTGCAAGGATTATACACGAGCTCGGCGGTAACAGGCTTCTCGATTGCTCGGTTTTAAAGGATAGAATTGCGAATGAAAAGGTAATTGTAGTCGGGGGGGCTGTGAATGGAACCGATGCTAAGGAAATTGCAGAGCCGGGATGGGTCGTGATAACGGCCGGAAAGAGCATACTTAAGCTTAAAAAGTTTCTACCCGATTTCGTTCCGGACGTTCACGTTACGGATATGGAAGAACACGACGAAATTCTGATCGAGCTCGAAAGGAATGGTTGCATCCTAGTTTTGCATGCTCATGGGGACAATATAGATCGGATAAAATCGGTCGTTCCCAAGCTCAATAGATTCGTTGCTACAACGCAATCTACGCCATTCGACAGGGTTTACAACTTCGGAGGTTTTACAGACGGCGATCGTGCCGCTATAATTGCTAAGACCTTTAATGCCAAGAGTATTAAGCTGATAGGCTTCGATTTCGATAGAGCCGAAGGGATAAAACTGAGAAAGCTAAGATGGGCTAAAAAGATATTAGAATTCGAAGGATTGCTAGATTAGCTAACTACGGCTTCAATTTCAATTGGCGGAGATATTTCAGAAATCGCAAACCCCTTTTCATACCCTATCCTTTCAAAATACTCCTTGCCTACAGCCTTAATCCTCCTCAAAGCATCCCTTACGGGAATCCTTACTTGATTAACGATTGCCGGACATAATATCTCACCGTTCTTAACATACCAGCAGATTTCGGGGTATATCGTTATTACATCGTTCTGTATTTCAGCCTTAACCAATCCTTCGGCAACGAAACCCTCTCTCATCTCTTCGACCATTTCATCGAACTTCCAGTCACCTTTCTCAACGAAAAGATTCGTTTGAAATGCCTTCGGAATCGTAAAGACTCCTCTGCCATTTCCCAATGGTTCTTCCCCGTATTTAAATGCGCTCTCTCTTGTGTGAAGGTATGATATTATTTTTCCATCGTCGATCAAACACTTCTCCTTAGCCAAAACTCCCTCATCGTCGAAGTGATATCCTCCGAAGCCCATCGGGTTGTCGTAAACCGTAATTCCGCAACCTTCCCCGATTTCGGTTCTTGAGACGTCCGCTTCGAGCTTGTGGACTATCTCATGAACAAACGCGCACGCGCACTCTTTCGAAAGTATCACGTCGAACTTCGATCCTCTCATTAGCGGATTTAGATACTTCGCCTTCCTCAAACCGTTGATCCTACCTTTTAGCTCATCTATCAAAAACTCGAACTTGTCCTCGATCACTTCCAATCCGCCGATTCCACCAATTTGTATCGACGCAACGCCCCCGTTAAGAACGCTGACGTTTAAATCGATAGATTCCTTCTCCTCCCTAGCATCCGCACCATCGCTCGTTTTAACTTCCCTAAACGTCCTCTCGTAAGTTAAAATTGCTTCGACAAAGCTATCCAGCGTCTTCTCCAGATCTGCAAGAAGTTCCATCGCGGATTCCTCATCGAAATATCCTCTCTTAAACCTGAAATCCCCCACCGCAAGTTCGGCATCCGCGAGATTTACCCCCTCACCCCCTTTGCTTGCGAGTATCTTGGCTTTATCAATCAACTCGTCCAAATTGTTCTCGTTGGTTGACAAGATAGCCCAACGCCTATCCGCAACCCTTACGGCTTTAAAACAGCTCGAACTCCTGTTGCATTCCACCGAATTACCTCTTACCGCAATCTCGACGACATCCGTTCTCACATTCGTCGTCTGCACGTGCATCATTAACTTTATCAACGAAGTGTAAAAGACGTTTATGCGTTGCAGTTTGATCGATCAGGGGTTCGAAGCCGGCTCGTGCTTGGTTGAGGTTAACGGAAAATTTAAGAGGGCTTGCGAAGCCACGCTTAAGCGTAATAACGTTTGGTATAGGCTGATAAAATCGATACACCTATCGAGACCCGAAGATTACCTGAGCATCTATCAAAGCGGTTGCAATCACAGCTGTTTGAAGTGCCACTCATGGTATTTCACTCAGATAGCCGACGGCTATTGGCTTTCGACTGATCAGATTGCTGAAATCGCCAAGGAGTATGAGGAAACCGTTACAGTCAAGGAACCGAGGAAGAGGGCTACGATGTGGCATGCTACGGATTTGTGCAGGCATTGCGGCAGCTGTGTTCTGAGCGGTAAGAGGGGGAAACTTTGTCCGAACAAACTTTCTAAGGATCAGATCGTTTGGAGTCCTCAAGGATACGGACCGGCGAGAAATATAGTTGCCTTTACCGGAGGAGACTTAGTCTGCAGAGCCGAGTTCTACGCTGAAGCTACCGAAAAAATTAAAGAAGAGACGAATTTGTGGGTTTTGATAGAAACGAACGGATACGGGCTGACCCCGAAAAATCTTGATGTTCTTGCGGATGCCGGAGTCGATAGCTTCTGGCTCGACATAAAGGCTTACGATGAAGCAACCTACAGAAGGCTCTGCGGGACTACAAACCGCTGGATTTTGAAGAGTCCGGAATGGATACTTGAAAGGGGATTCGTTTTGGAAGTATGCACGCTTTACATCCCGGGATGGGTTGAGGTCGATCAGATAAAGGCTATAGCAAAGCTTGTAGCCGATTTGGATGCCGAGATACCGTTTACAATCCTTGCATACTTTCCGGAATACAAGCTCAACGTTAGAAGTCCGACCCTAATGGAGATGATAAGGGCATATCTGGCAGTTGAGGAGGTAGGACTTAAGAACGTAAAACTCGGTAATATAGGCGTATTTGCTAAAACAGAGGAAGAACTTAATATTTTGCTCGGTCTGCTCGGAGATAGGGTTTTATGAAGAGCCCTGCAAGTAAGCACAGCCGATGATGAAATTGCCCTCTTCTGACTGATGATGAGTCCAGCGGATTCTGAGGATCAAAAATGGTGGGCACGCCTCGGGTCGACCCGCCTTACGGAAAGCAGTCCGACCCGATCCCTCCTCCCCGCACCCCCGAAAGCGCCGGTCGTCCGGGGTAAGCCTGCTCCCTTCCGGGCCTGGGCCGGTCCCCCCGGCAAACACGGCGGGACATCCCTCCAGATGTCCCAACCGTGACCGCCGACCCTTCGGGACGGGGACTCTGCGAGACCGGATCGGACTGTAGATTTCCGCTCGGCGGGCCTTCCCTCGGCTTCGGCCCCCGCATATCGACGGTTTCGGGTTACAGGGGACGCCGAACCCCCCGGCCTAGCCCACCAATTATTGATAGGTATAGAGATATTAAAGCTTTTTGAACCAACAGATTGAATTTCAGATATGAAGTGCGAAATCTGCGGAAATAAAGCTACAACGATCTGTCCGAGATGTTACAGATACGTGTGCGAAAATTGCATCGATCCGGTTGCAATGTATTGCATAGACTGCTCATCGTTTAAAAGAGCACAGGAGGAGGATTATATAAGAATTGTCGAGACGTTAAGGAAGAAAATTGAATTTATAGAAAGTTCCATGGAGAAATGCTTCGATTGTCCTTTGCTGAAGGATGAAGTTATGAGAAGTATGAGGATCTTAAAGGAATTGGAGGTTACCGCAAAATCCGAAGGATTCGAGAACCTCCTCGATAAAATTTTAAGTATAAAGGACAAAATACAAAATATTGGAATAAATTATCTTGTTAAATTTAAAATGAGATCTCTTGAAAGTGGATAACTTTCACATTTTTTGATCGTTGGTTTGGTGAACAACAGTTAAATACAAAGTCGGATTAAGATATAATCGTGGCTGGGCTGAGGAGATTGGTGCTGGATGTTTTAAAACCGCACGAACCGAGTAACGTAATACTAGCCTTGAGACTAAGCGAAATAGAGAATGTGGATGGCGTAAATTTGAGCCTTTCCGAAATGGATCAGAATACGGAGACTTTGAAAATTACGATTGTAGGTAACAACATGGATTTTGAGAAAATAAAGAAGGTTATAGAAGAGCTCGGAGCGGTGATACACAGTGTCGATGAAATCGTAGCCGGAAACGTTATCGTTGAGAGAGTGAAAACCGAGCAGGATTAAAATTCAAGCGATTCTTTTATAGCCTTCGGAATCATTCTAATCAGGTCTAAAGCCGTGTAGTTGTAGCCGAAGTTATCGAGGCATAGATCTCCAGCCCTTCCGTTAACGAAAGCAGAAGCGCATGCGCTCCAAAACGCTTCGTTTAACGCGAAGAACGCTCCGGCAATTCCGGCCAAAACGTCACCTGTTCCGCCGACTGTCATTCCCGCGTTCCCGCTTCTGTTTATCTTCACTCTACTGCCATCCGTTATTACGTCTTCTCTTCCCTTAAGCAGTATCGTCGCTTTGATCTTCTCAGCCACCTTCTTCGCATTCTTCAAACTTGCATCCAAGCCGAAGACCTTCTTAAATTCCCCGGCATGCGGAGTTAAGATGCACTCAACTTCTTCGGGAATATCGGAAATCAAGCCGTCAGCATCGAGCACAGCTTTATCAACGCACTTAAGGAATTCGGCAACGAATTCCTTGAATTCCTCATTCCTTCCAACCCCCATGCCCAAAACAGCTACGTGATACCTTTTCGCGATTTCCGCTATCGTATCAAGATGTCTAAGCGTTATTGCATCGCCCTCAACCTTCCTGACGATCAGATTCGGCGAAAACGATGCAACTATGCCGTAAATCTTCTCAGGAACCACCAGCGTCACTATGTCAGCT
>JALWBF010000162.1 GCA_027016055.1 Archaeoglobaceae archaeon
CTTCCTATATCGTCAAATTCCTCACCTCGCCTACGGATATTTTCTCTACAAATTTCCTCATAATTACTGGACATCTTCCCCTCCCTTTTCTACTTTTAAAATGCCATAGGCAACAGGTTGAGCTGTAATATCGGCCCTCTCCACTGCAATTTCTAAATCCTGAATGCGGCGGGAATAGTCTGCCTCAGCTGCTGAAATCTGGGATTGTCTCATTCTTCTAATTTTTTCATTAGTTGCCTGAGAAAGCTGGTCATTTAATAACGCAATCCTTGCCCTATGGCTGGTATTCAAACTTTCTCTTCTGTATTGCGCTATTTGGTATGTCCACTGTTTATGTTTCTCACGCGCTTCCGTCCACAGTTCATAGTGATATGTGTCGAGCTCATCCCATACTGACATATTTGGTATCTCATCTTTTGATAAAGGATATTCTTCTGCTTTTTCCAACAACTTATTCAAAATAGCTGTTACCTTCTTGGAATTAGATATTGGCTTTAGTGCAGCATCTTCTCTCAATCCATGAAATTGCCAGTGATAAATAATAAACGGATATTCTCCATTAGGAATTGAAGGCTCGACCACTTTCAGCGCTGTTATTACCTTTTTCTCAGTCATATATGATTGAGCAGCTTGTTTGACTAAAGGATGTAATGGCATAAGGAATGCAGCCTCATGATGCTGTAAAGCGCATTTGGAGTCAAATGTAATGGGTAGGAATTGATCTCCACCTTTTAACCACTTTTCCCACTCTCTGTAGAAGGAAGTATTCTGTGGAGGCAGTTTCTTAAAATCTCTTAGGAGACGATTTCGAGCATCTTGAGATAAACGCAAAGTTTTAAGGGGCTTTTCTCCAAGGATATAAGTCTGCTCAGCTCCCAAAGTATCTCTCAAATAGTTAGTAACTAAATTGTAAATTGCTTTTGGAGATAGCCAAAAACTCCTTGCCTCTTGGATCTCTTTTTCTAATTTCTCTTGAGGTAAACGAATACCAAAGAGTTCAACCTGTTTTTGCTCTAATTCTTCCTGTTCTTGTATCAAACGAATTTTATTATCAGCCAATTGCTGCAATTTCTTCCTGCGTTCTTCATCAGTTAAAGTAAAATTTTCTGCTATGTCTCGTATTTCTTTACTTATTTCACCTAAAATTTCTTCAGTTCCCCCCAGAGCTTTATTAAATACACCTATGCGCACCAAACACCTTTCATAAATATCTGCATCTACTGTACCCGGTGTGATTAGATTAAATATCATTACACTTTCGCTTTTTTGTCCCCATCGATCAATACGTCCAATTCTTTGTTCAATTTTCATGGGATTCCACGGAAGGTCGTAATTAACAATACAATCACAGAATTGATAATCCAATCCTTCACTTCCTACCTCAGAAAATAGCATTATGTCCAGAGCATTTTTATTTTCACGATTTAATGCAAAACGGTTTCTCAACTCTGCACGTTCATCGTCTGGCACATCTCCATGTACAAGACCTACACGAAAACCTGCTGATTTTAAATTGTTATATAAATAATAAAGAGTGTGACGAAAACTCGAAAAAACCATAATTTTATTGTTAGGTAACTTTTGTTTATCTTGAATGATTTTCTTAAGTGCTTCTAATTTGGGGTCATATGGATCAAGCTTACGAGCCTCCTCAATAATTTTGTCTATCCCAGACCTAATGGCTTCTATTTCGTTCTCAGATGGAATTTCTTCCGCACTATCAGCTTCTGCCCACGCAAGTTCATCAATGTAGCGTGTAAGTATTTCTTGCAAAAAAGGAACGAGTCCATAAAGACAACTCGCTGCTTGTCGCCTTATAGTAGTCATCATAAATTTGATATTAGAATTTCCGTGAATTTTACTGAAAATCTTGGCCTGGATTTCCAGAAGATTATCGTGAAGTCTTTTTTGAGAAGGTGTAAATTCAATTACAACTGTCTCTGGCTTTCTCACGGTAAAATCACCAATATCTTTCCTCCGAGTCCTATTTATTATTCGGTAGAAGGTATGTAAGGATTCAATCTCTGTGATAATTTGCACTCGTTCTTTTGGTGTGAATTTAGCATTAAGTAATCGGTCTCGAATACGAATAAAT
>JALWBF010000163.1 GCA_027016055.1 Archaeoglobaceae archaeon
CTGCATATAGAAGACAGATTATATAGCTAAATACGGAACTTTAATTACTAACAAGTTAACACAAAAATCTATGACAGAGGTTTTCTAAAGGTTATTTCATTGATGCTACCATTGTGCCAAAATGCGCGTTTGATAACTATGGTTTCTTCCATTATTAAATTCACAGCTATCGCTACAATCTTTTCCCGAAAGTTCCCCTCGTATTCTGATAAGTAATGAGATTCAGAGGCTATATTAATGAAAAATCCAAGTGGATAATGTAAACTATCGAACATTTCGTCCAACTTCTCAAAATCCTCTTTTGCATCATTATCTTTTCCTCTAAGCTTTAATGCCCACACGGCAAAGTTGTTTTGTGTTACGTCTTCTCGAGAAATTTCAACTGGTATATGCAAAATAATATCTGGTCTCTGTCCGATTCCATGACGAGAGCTTTTTTGATACTCCATTTCAAGAATGCAATTACCGTCAACAATACCTTCTGCTTTCAGTATGCGCTGTAATTCACAGAAGAAAACTCCCTGATAACCTCGTTCTGTGTTGAAAAACCGAGGGTTAGTGACCAAGCTTAACGCTTCTATTGTTGCATTTATTAATGTTTCTCGCAAGCATTTATCCTCCTTTTTTAACATTATTGTCCTTTAAAGTTTGGGAAAATACGAAGGCCTATTCTGTCGTTATCTATATATAATAAATTCCCCTCCTCTATTTCATTGCCAAATGGCTCAATTCCATGAGGCAAACCTTCACTTGCATACTTTTCGATCTCCTTTGGGAGAATTACTTCTATTCTGTACTTTTGAAGGCAATAATATATGCACTCTGCTTGCCACTTATTCCATATTTCGTGCTTGTTCCAAGGTATTACAGCCCAGAATTTTTCTCCTTTGTAAATAAATTCGTCAACTTTCTCACCATAATTTAAAAAGCTGAGAAAACCAGTGTAATACTTCTTAGATAACAAACTAAACAACTTAATATTTCCCTCATCATTAAAATTTTCATTCTCTGGGTCCCAATAATTAACTTTTATTCCGTTGTACATATTATATGCAACACTTGCTCTACTAAATTGGGCTTTCAACAATCCACTCCTAGACTGCTTCTTGTGTTGCTGCATATTTCCAGGGCCTCTTGTATAACCTTTAGCCTCAATTGTAAAACGGTAAGGGGGACTCCCTCGAAAAGCAATCAAGTCTGGTCGTTCCCCCTGCACTGGGAGTCTGAGAATCTTCAAGGCACTTTCATAATTTACTGTCATTATACTCTGATCAATTCGTTTGGAAAGGAAATCTGCTATTGCCTTACCAGCAATATTGGAAAACTGACCTTTCTCTGTAGGATCTTGAAATGGATCATCAAAATGTCCCTCAGAAAATTTTCGCATATAAGGAGAATACAACAGCATCGAACCGAGGAACCTCATAAATTTTGTCCATCGAGGTTCAAATCCCATTCCAGCAACTGCCAAATGCTTGATAAAAGCCAACTTCTGCATTGGAATCTCCGTAAATACGTGAGGTTTGTTATTCATTAAACTCACTTTTAGCATCATTTTATCCAACAACATCGAGTCTCCTCCCTAAAAATTAAATAAATATACTAGCAAACATATTATGCTTGCCCCATTGACATACAATTTTCGGTTCTATTTTATGGGTTTGTTGCTAAATACGCAATTAATTCGTTTAATGTTGTTTGATCACATGACGAGAGGTTTTTATAAGATTAAAAATTCTCAATCGAGACTTATTATTTTAGAAAGTTGATTTGATAAAGTTCCTTGAACTTATATTGCCACAGTTGAAAATGTTGAAAAATTGTTCGGATACTATTAGCTCTGGACAAATAAATAAAAATAGGAGACATTCCTTAGATTTGAAATTCCCCCTTACGTCATAAGAGTTGAATAACACAATCTTAAAACCTCACATTTAATGCGGCGTAGAGGCGGGTGTTGGGTTTTATCGCGTAGTCACTTTTGAGAGGGATTCGTTCTACTCCTATCCATAGGCTAAATGGTTTGATTGTGAAAAGAGAAAATCCGCCGAAAAGTGTGAAAATATTATCTACCCCACTGGTATCCTGCTCA
>JALWBF010000164.1 GCA_027016055.1 Archaeoglobaceae archaeon
CGCTACACACATGACTACGAGCGCTACACTCCAGTGTGCAAAACCAGCCAGTTGGAGTCATGTACCCAAGAGGAGATCGTCAATGCTTACGACAATGCCCTGCGCTACACCGACCACTTTCTTGCCAGGACCATTGCCTTCCTCAAGCAGTACGACAACCGCTACCGCACCGCCATGTTCTACATGTCCGACCACGGGGAGAGCCTTGGAGAAAACGGCATCTACCTGCACGGTCTGCCTTACTTCATGGCACCCGATGCCCAAAAGCACATCGGTGCCCTCTTCTGGTTTGGCAGCCAATGGCAAGACGACCCACACATTGCCCATCTTGTGGCACACAATCGTGACCGCTACTCACAAGACAATCTCTTCCATACCCTGCTTGGGCTTTTTAACGTACAGACAAAGGTGTATAGTAAGAAGTTGGATATGTTAGCGCAATAGCATATATACTTTTCTTGTCAATCAAGTTTGAATGTTTCATTTACATCAAATATACCGCTTTTTATAAGATCTCCGCCTACAATATCGATAACCTCAATCCTTTTGGTAGTATCTTTTTTTCTTAATCTCCCTTGCTTCGAAAAATAATCCAATATATCTCTTAACACTTCATCGGTATATTCTGTTCCTTTCGGAAGCATAATCAAATCTTCAATATGCCAACCATAAAATGGTGATCTTACACCCAAAACAATCTTGTCTATATGGGTTTAATCTTTCATCAAAAACAGTTACAGGGTACCCATAGTGCTTATTGTAGGCAATTTTGTAACTCAATTTGTCATAATCCTCTTCTTTCACCATCCTAATCAGATAATACAGAGCCTCTAACGGTTTTATATCAGAACATCCACCTAAATCAGCAAACCCATCAAACATTTTTTCATATACAATCAATCGTTTGACTGCATCAAATTTTTTCTCTATCAAATACTCTTTTTTATCAAGAAAACAACGTACTTCATAATCACTCTTGGCTATTTTGAAGAAAAAAGAACGATTTAAGTCTTTTACATATTGGATTTTCTGAGGATTGCCATACTGTGCAAGTTTAACGAGTTTGTTGTTTTTTATAAAAAAATATCTGTTTAACGGTGAACTATAGTAAGCATATGTTCCGGTATTCAAATGCTCCCACTTATCTTGTTGCTGCAAATACTGCATATAGACAGGTATAGCCTGAGAGAGAGATACTCTCTGCGATAGATACCAAAAAGTATCACAGCAAGCACTATAAAGGCAGTGACGATCTTCAATACTATTTTGAGTTTACCTAACAACGACTCATCCATGGATTGCTATCATGTACTGTGTATCGGAATCGTTGTATCCGTCTATAATAAAACGACTTGAAACTACTTCGATGCATTCTCATCCCACACCAAATATCTGTCCAAACATTCCAGTTTTGCTTTGCCGACGGCTTTTTCCAACAGTGTAAGATTTTGTTCGTCATTCGTTTTTTTAGAATCTAACAGCCTCTTTTTGCATTCCATTGCCTGCTTATATTTGGTAAGTATTTTTTCTATTACTTGATTTGTATATTTTGTCCCTCGTGGTAACATCATTAAGCCATCAATATGTATAAGTACTTCTTTTTTACCATAAAATATTAATGGCTGAACTCTTCTTTTGCAGGGTACATAATATTTTCTATGATGAATAGTATCGACTTTTTCTACTCTTCCCAACTTCAATACTCTGATATAGCGATTATTTTTGTCAAATTGTAGATTATATTCAAGACAGTCGTACTCTGGTGAATTTGGCAAATCTTCCAATGCTTTTTTGAATATATTGTCAATGATGCAATAACTGGAATTAGGTATGACAGGTGTATCAAAAACATCTTTTTTTAGTGCTAAAGTATCTATATCTTTCACATTAAATCGGGATATATATTTTGGGTCTTCCAATGCCAAATATTTCACAATTGTATTGTTTTTAATAAAATGTATGGTAGCGTAAAAATATTTCTGTAAATTCCAAATCAGCTATGATAAACAAAAAAGGAGTCATAGCAATGGAATTGAAAGAAAATAAGATAGAGTTTGATTTGGAGGAGTTGGCACCGCTGTTGATTGC
>JALWBF010000165.1:0-11346 GCA_027016055.1 Archaeoglobaceae archaeon
CCCATAAAGATAGGGGATCAGATAATGGTCGGAGATGTCGCCGGTTTCGTTGAGGACATCCAAATCCTATCGACGATCATAAGAACATACGATGGGCTTTTCGTAAGAATACCGAACGAAAAGATGTTTACCTCAAACATCGTCAATCTGGTGGCAAATCCCGTGAGGAGGTTCGAATACGTAATCGGTATCAGCTATAAGGATGACGCGGAAAGGGCGATAGAGATTATAAAGAGGGTTATCGACGAACATCCGTTCGCGCTGAAGAATCCGGAACCCCAGATATTCGTCAACGAATTGGGGGAGAGTAGCGTTAATATAGTCGTGAGGGTTTGGAGTCCTTCGTCGGTTTGGTATGATGCAAAAAAAAAAATGCTCTGATTGAGAGCGAGGTTAAGGGAAGGGTTAGGGTCGTCAGATTTACCGAAGACGGAAGAAAGATCGCCGAGATGCTGAGGAATTTAAGAAACGAGCTCAGAAAGGATTTCGTTGCGAGGAGAAAGCTTTCGATCTTGAAGGATATCGTTAACAGCGTTAACGAGGACGGAAACGTTTTCAGAATCCTTGCCCCAGTAATTGCAGAGCTTGAGGAGCTTAAGAAGTCGAAGGATGCAGAAGTTTTGGAGGAGATCAACAATTTGGAGAAAAGGATAGATGAGCTTTTGGGTGGTTCCTATGGATGATCTTCTGAAGGTTGTTGAGGAATTTAGGGATGATATGGTCAAAGTGATGTGCGATCTGATAGAAATAAAGGCTATAAGCCCCGATTCCGGCGGGGAAGGAGAATTGGATAAGGCCGAATATCTGATGAAACTGTTGGAAGGTTTCGAAGTTGAGAGAATCGATGCAAAGGACGATAGGGCTAAGGGAGGAGTTAGACCAAACATCTTAGCAAAAATAGAGGGGGAAAGCGATAGGACGGTCTGGATAGTTTCGCATATGGATGTCGTTCCCGAAGGCGATCCTTCGCTTTGGGAGACACCTCCTTTTAAGGCTGTCGTTAAGGACGGAAGAATATACGGAAGAGGTGCTGAGGATAACAATCAAGCCATAGTAAGCTCCCTTTTCGCCGGAAAGGCTATACTAAAGCATGGGAAAACTCCGAAGCTTAGCTTCGGCTTGGCTTTCGTTTCGGATGAGGAGACCGGAAGCAAATACGGCATTCAGCATCTGCTGAAGAATAACGTATTTAAGGATGGGGATTTAATCGTCGTTCCAGATGCCGGAAATGAGAAGGGTGATGAGATAGAAATTGCCGAGAAGAGCATTCTTTGGCTGAAGTTTAAGGTTCACGGGATTCAATCACATGCAAGCACTCCAAAGCTCAACGCCTGTAGGAGGGCTATGAGGTTCCTGCTTGAGCTCGATGAAGAACTGCATAGGAGGTTCAACGCCAAAAACGATCTTTTCAGTCCGCCGAATTCGACATTCGAGCCGACGAAGAGGGAAAAGAACGTCGATAACGTTAACACCATTCCCGGATTGGATGTAAGCTACATGGACTGCAGGATACTGCCGGAATACGACTTAAACGATGTGCTTGAAGTCGTTAACGAGGTAAAAGCAAGGTTTGAGGAGAAGGACGGGATGCCTATTGAGGTTGAAATAGTTCAAAAGGAGAGCTCTCCTCCAACGCCTGAAAACAGCGAAGTCGTTACAAAACTTAAAAAGGCGATAAAGATTGCAAGGGGAATAGATGCAAGGGTTGTTGGAATTGGCGGAAATACCTGTGCGGCGTTTTTCAGAAAAGCGGGATTTCCAACGGCAGTTTGGGCTACATTCGTCGGCAACGCGCACAAGCCGAACGAGTTCTGCCTTATAGATAACATCGTCAACGATGCGAAGGTTTTCGCAATTCTGCCATTCGTCGAATGATTTTTGATGTCAGATGTTTTTATTCACAGACAATGCTGTATTCGAACACGCAGAACTCATCACCCCTAGCCAAGCACATCTTCTCTTCTCCATTCAGCTTGCAATCCATAAGCCCCTCAAAAAGTCCCCATATGTATCCCAAAAGCATCCAGCAGACCGGATCCTCTGAATTACCTTTCCTCAGCTTAACGTAGCCGTTCGCTTCGAATGATTCCCTAACCTTAACCGTGATCTTATCGTTGCGATCGTCGAATTCGAACTCGAATTTACCCCAGCCGAAGCACTTGTCCCAGACTGTGATCATGTTCTTTGCAATTTGTATAGCCTTATCCTTTGTAAGTTCACCGAACTTCTTCTGATACCTTCTCCTTATTCCTCTTCCAGCTCTATAACCACCATTACGGGATGCAGTTAAGATTAATCCCTTTGCGGCTTTTCCGACGATCTTCATCAGCTCGAAATATATTCCGGCTAAGAAAGTTGCATACAGCGAAGCTACGGGTATTCTGCCCAAGAAAAGTATTCTTCCGTCTTCACGCTTTAAAAATATACTTTCAAGCTCTCCTCTATCCTTCTTCGTCAAATCTTCGGTTACGAGATAATCGAACGGATCCACGATCATCACCCCAACAGCTCCTTAATCTTATCGCTCGCCTTACTCATCTCAAGCAAAACCAAACCGAGATTTGCCCTCGGAGTAGTCATAACAACGAGCAGAGCCTTTGGACCGGCTCCCGTTGCGATGATCTTGCCCTCCTTCCCCTCAACTATAACCCTATCCGGGATACCTTTACCCAGCTCCGATGTTGCTGTTTCGGCTGCACCCAACATGGTTGCGGTCATTGCGGCGAATGCTTCGGCATTTACATTTTGAGAGATATCAGCTGCGATGAGCAAGCCGTCTCTTGAGACGATCGCCGAAGCTTCTATGTCTCCGGCAGCCTTCAAATCCTTCAAAATCTTTTCAAGTTGCTCCCTCAGACTTGGCATAACCCTCACCTATAAGCAGATTTATCAAAGCATCCAACACCTCATAAACTCCTATCTTCTTCGTCGCCACGGTGGGAATTATCGGAACGTCTTCCGGAATATGCATAAGCCTTCTTATCTCCTCCGGTTTCAAGGCGTTCGGTAAATCTTGTTTATTTGCAGCTATAACGTAAGGCAAACCGAATTGAGTGGTTTTTTCAAGCAACTGCTTTGCCCTCGGAAAAGTCTCCGGCTTAGTAGAGTCGATCACCAAGATAACGCCCAAAGCTTCGCCGCCGAGAACCTTTAAAATCGGATCGAACCTCTCCTGCCCGGGAGTTCCGAATACATCTATAGTGAATCCCTTGTAATCAACCTTTCCGTGATCCAATGCCACCGTTGTTCCGAGTCTATCGACCGATATAGCCTTGTTCGATATCGCATGAACAAAAGTTGATTTCCCAGCGTTATATGGGCCGGTGACGAGTATCTTCGGTATGTATGCCTTAACACCGCCGGGCTTTACAACCTTAAATAAAACGGCCTTTCCCTTAACCTGAGTCCAGTCCACCTTCAGAATTCCGTAATAATGCCCCAATATGACGCGGTGATGAATTCCCCCGATCGTCACCACAGCGTTCGAAAGCTCCCTAACTCTATTTAGAACATCCTCAGGATAAGGCCACGCGGTAAAATTCGAAACGATAACAGAATCTTCAGATATTTCCTTCCAAATCCTAAAGTAATTCAGGGCTTCCTCTCCGCAGATGTCTATTATCGTCGAAAGAGATCCGAACACTACGAGATCGTTTTCATCTATAGCCCTACCTATTACCTTATTAAGCTCATCCAAATTCGTGGGATCCTTAACCACATACCTTTCATCCGATGTTGCTCCGACGTATGCGGAATAAGCATCGACTATGGAGAAATTCTCAAATTCGTCGACATACCAGCCGAACTCCTTAAACCTATTCCTCAAACTCGTCGGACTCATCGTTGATGTGACGTAAACACATCTGTATCCTTCCTCAAGATTTCTGTAGAGAGTTTGCATGCCGAAGACATCCCCTTCTACTTCGGGATCGATGTAATACGTTAGAGTCTTGCCGCGAGGAATCTCTTTAAGTAGCTCATCCAAAACGGGAATACCGATCTTCATGATGACACCTCCAACCTATCGTTGACTATGTTAAACTCCCTCCACTCTGTTCTTATCGAAGGGCTGATGTATCTGAAGATCCTGCGATTTCCTTCATCCCTAAGCTCGATCACGCCGTTGAAAAGCTGTTTCAGCATTGCGATCGTTCTCTCATCGTGCATGTCTTCATCGACCGTATAGAATGCGAATGCTCCGAAGCTCTTGATTCTGTTCGTCAAAACATGGAGGAATCTAAATACGGTCTGGGGATTTAGATACATGAGAACCGTCGAGATCGAATCGAACGCTATTATAACATCTCTTTTCCCGGACTTCCAAAACCTCTCAAGAAACATGTTTATTCGAACGGAAATTCCGGTTAAATCCATAATCGAGACCCTCTTTATGTCTTCCGTATCGGGGGCATCTGAGAAGATCGTCTTCGAAACACAGTCTATGATCTTAATATCGTTTAAGTTGAATCTCTGAAACCAATCCAAAACCGTTTCGGCGGTATCCTTGGTAGTAACGTATACTCCGCCGAATCCGCTACTGACCTTTTCACAGACAATATTTCTGACGAATATGGACTTCCCAACCAGCGGAGGTCCGATTACCATAACATTGTTACTGTCTATGTCAATGCTCAGAACGTCAATTCTCATTATGATAATCACAATCCTCAACAATATATAAATCTTCCCGTCATGGAACCTTATATATAAACATAACCGTGAGGCAAAGTCTTATAAAAATCATGCTAAATGTCATAGGCTATGAGAGAAGTAGTCGAACTCAAGGGTCACATAATAGATTCGATGATCCTGCCGAAGGTTCTGGATACGATCATAGAGATGGGCGGAGATTTCGAGATTTTGGAGCTCAGAGTGGGTAAGACGAAGGTCGATGAAAGCTACTGCAAGATGATCGTCGAAGGAGATGAGAAGCTTTTCGAGGAGCTCGAAAAGTTGGGTGTAATTTTGCCGAAGAAGGAGGTTAAAGTTGCTCCGGCTCCAGCCGATAAGGTTTTACCGGATGGATTTTATGCAACGACTCACCATCCGACTTACGTTTACATAAACGGGGAGTGGAAGAAGGTCAAGAACATCGAGATGGACTGCGTTATAGTCATAGAGAACGGTGAACCGGTTTGCAAGAGGCAGGGGTTGGTTAAGAAGGGTGATCTCGTGGTAATAGGGCACGAAGGAATAAGGGTTGAGGTTCCGCAACGTCCGAGAGAGCCTACAGACATCTTCGGCTTCATGACATCCGATGTAAGTGCCGAGAAGCCGGTAAATTCTCTCATAAAGAAGCTTGCAAGGGAAATGAAGAGGATCAAGGATGAAAACGGTTTCATAATACACGTCGTCGGAACGGCTGTAGCTCACACAGGTGCTGATGCCGCTTTGGCTGAACTGATCAGGATGGGATACTGCCAGGCTTTGTTCACTGGAAACGGATTCGCTGTGATGGACATAGAGAAGCAACTGTTCGGAACAACGCTTGGCATGGATAAGGACACCGGAAAGGTTTACAAGGGAGGATACAGAAACCACTTGGTTGCGATAAACGAGATGTGGAAAGCCGGCGGAATAAGGAAGGCTGTCGAGAAAGGTATTTTGAAGTCCGGCGTGCTTTACGAGTGCGTCAAGAACAATGTCCCCTTCGTCATCGCTGGTTCGATTAGAGATGACGGACCCTTGCCGGATACAATCACCGATGTTATGGAGGCGCAGGATGAGATGAGAAAGTATATACGGCAAGCTGATGCGAGCGGAAACGGAATGTGCATAATATGGGCTTCGATGCTTCACGGAATCGCAACTGGCAACATGCTACCTTCAACGGTTAAAACGGTTATAGTCGATATGAATCCATACGTCGTTACCCGTTTGCTCGACAGGGGAACAACGCATGCATTGGGAATAGTCAGCGATCCGGGCGTTGTTCTTCCAATGCTCGTTAACGAGTTGAAGAAGCTTGAGGAGGAGGAGGAAAAGGAAAAATAGCTAACTTCTCATTTTTTACGCAATCTTTATAATCTTTTACAGCGATACCGCAATAATGCTTAAAATTAAAATTACTCTTGAAAACATCGGCCCGATTACGAAGGCTGATTTGGAACTTGGACAGATAACGGTCATAGTAGGTGAAAACAACGTAGGTAAATCCTTCGTTTTAAAATCTGTTTATTCGATCTTTAAGGCTTTTGAAATGGAAAGAATACTTTTAAGGTATGAGATTGAAAAAGCCTTAAGAACTTGTAGGGATGCATTATCTACTTATAGAGAATTGCTTCAAAAAGTTCTTAAGTATGCAGATGAAAAATCGAAAAAGCAGATCAAGGGAGATATAAGTAATATCAATTATCTCTTGAAAGATATAGAGTTCTACTTAAAGGGTGATTTCTCGACATTGGATTTAAGTAACATCGCTAAACTGATTAAAGATGCTACTGAAGTCGTAAAACGAGTAGATGGGATTATCAAAGCAAGTATAGAAAGAATTGCTAAATTGAAAGAAGAAAGTATGGAGAAAGCTCAAGAGAAAGGAGTAATTAAGGGTAAATTCGTAGAAAGATTGTATGAGATTGCATTGCTTTACGATTATTATAGTATTATGATGGATATTGTCCATCATTCAAAACCTGATGAATTGGAAAAACTACCTGAAAAAATCAGATCGCTTGAAAGCGTTGAAAACCGTTTAAAGATGGCTTGGAAAATCCTAATCGACGATGTATTTGGTAAAGATATAGTTAGGCGTGATTTTAACACGGGAAAAATTACCGTAAAAGATATAGTATCCTTCAGTTTTGATGGAGATGTTCAAATGGAAATTAAAAGACCTTTGTATCCGTTAACCCCTATTTTCGTCGAAAGCCCACTCTTGCTTGAGATCAAACCTTATTTGGCAAAGACTACCGAGAGAAAGATAAAATCTCTTGAACTTCCAATACACATCGGTAGCTTTTTCGATTATGCTGAAACAATTTCAAAACTTGAAGAAGACGAAATACTCAAAGAGCTTAAGGAAATTATTGGCGGTGAAGTTTACTACAGCGTTCGTGAGGATAAATTTTATTTCAAATCTAAGCAAGATAAAAAACCTTTCGATATTCAAAATGTGGCATCTGGAATAAAATCCTTTGGCATTTTGCAGTTGTTATTGAGGTCGGGAGCTAGTGAAAACATGATCTTCTTCTGGGAAGAGCCAGAATCCCATTTACATCCAGAATGGCAAATTAAATTTGCGGAAATCGTTGCAAAAATCGTAAAGAGAAACAACTACTTTGTCATATCAACTCATAGCCCATTCATGGTTGAGATACTCAGAGTAGTTGCCAAGGAAAACGATATCGACGCAAACTTTTACTATATGGGCAAAAATAGTGAGTTAATAGAAGTCAATGATGAAAATTGGGATATAATATCCGATAGCCTACTAGAACCGCTTAGAGAGATCGCCTTTAGACTGTTTAAGGTTACGTGATCGATATGAAGGACAACAACGGGCGATTTAAATTTGAAGAAGATGATGTTGAATGTGCATCGAACTGCTTTCAATGTGATGATGTTGATATTCACGTAATAAATTTCGACAAAGTTAAAGATGATTATGTCCGAATAAAGGGAATTGGTGGTAAACCTAATAGCTGTGATTATGTCGTAATAGCTAGAGACGTAAGGAGCAGACTAACGGAAATTTGGTTAATCGAAAAAACGGATATAATACATAAACTAGTCCAGAAGTTAAGTAATCTGAAGGAAAAGGAAGGAAATGATAAAATTAAAGAAAACTTTTATAAAATTTTTGTAGATGTAATTAAAGAAGATGTTGGAGAAGCTCTTTACAAGTTCGTATATTCTGCAACAATTTTATCTGACATCTTAAGCAATTTGGATGGTAGTTGTAGTATAACAATATCTGACTTAAATGACAAGAGTAAATATCGCTTTAGATGTCTAATACTGTATCAAAAAGTTTTGCCCAAGACATTTGAACACATCGTGAGACTTTTTATCCTTTCCTTAGGCGATGAACGTGCAATCTTCATAACGCCAGAGAAACTCTGCAAGGAACTAAAAAACTACTCAGATGTTAAACTTGTAAGTTGTGATAAATATTAACTCTTAACAAAATCTTTTTAACACATTCTTTAACGGGCATATCGGTGGTTTGAATGTATTGGAATCCGAGCATTGAAAGGTTGCCCCAGAAGGACTTGGAGCAGATTCAGGAAAGAAAGCTTAGGGCTTTGGTTTTTTATGCATACGAGTATTCGCCATTTTACAGACGTAAGTTTAAGGAGTCGGGTATAAATCCTTGGGATATAAACGGGCTCAAGGATTTGAGCAAGTTGCCGTTTACCTGCAAGCAGGATCTGAGAGATAACTATCCATTCGGAATGTTCGCTGTTCCCTTATCTCAAATCGTCAGATTTCACGCTTCGAGCGGGACAACCGGTAAGCCTACAGTCGTGGGCTATACTAAGAACGATATAGACGTATGGGTTGAATGTCTCTGCAGAGCTTTAACGTCTTGCGGAGTAAACAGCAACGATATTGTGCAGGTTTCATACGGCTACGGACTGTTTACGGGCGGCTTGGGATTCCACTATGCAGTTGAAAGGTTGGGAGCCACTGTTATCCCGACATCGGCCGGAAACACTCGAAGGCAGATAGAACTTATGAAGGATCTGCATGCAACGGTGATCTGCTGCACACCTTCATACATGCTATACTTAAGCGAAGTGGCAAGGGAAATGGAGATTGACATAGCAAACGATACCAAGCTTAGGATGGGAATCTTCGGCGCTGAGCCATGGAGCGAGGAGACGAGAAAGAGGATTGAGAAGAAGACAGGCATTACGGCTTACGACGTCTACGGAACTTCCGAGCTGGGGGGACCGTTGTTTACCGAATGCGAAGAGAGGCACGGCATACATATATGGGCGGATCACTACCTGATCGAAGTAATAGATCCGGAAACAGGTGAGCAGGTTGGTGAAGGAGAGAAGGGAGAACTCGTCGTAACCACTCTAAGCAAGGAGGCTCTACCTCTTATAAGGTGGAGAACCGGCGACGTAACGATAATGGAAACCGAAAAGTGCGCGTGCGGAAGGACTCATCCGAGGATAATGAGGATTTTGGGCAGAACGGATGACATGATAATAGTCAGAGGAGTAAACGTATTCCCGAGCCAGATAGAGCACGTATTGATGCAGATTCCGGAGGTAGGAGAACATTACATGATAATACTCGACAGGAAGCCGGATGGACTTGATGAGATGACGATTCAGGTCGAGCTTAGCGATAAGGCTAGGATCGAAAGAACTACGGACATCCTAGAACTTGAAAGGAGAATTGAGGAGAAGCTTAAGGATGTTTTGAACGTCAGGGCTAAGGTTGAAGTCGTGAATCCCGGCACCCTTCAGAGGTTCGAAGGAAAGGCTAAGAGGGTTATAGACAAAAGAAAGATTTAATTAACTCTCTTTATTCCGATCGCAACCTTCATTCCCTCAATGTCCCATTCCTTTATGTATCCTTCACTCGGCTTGCCGAATTCGAGCTTGATCGATCTTGTTTCGTGCTTGATGTAATCCTCCCATCCCTCTATCAGCTTTCTATCCATATCCACAACGCTTTCGATGAAATCCTCCACGTTTAGATCTATCTCCTTCCTCATCTCCTGTATCCTTCTCACGATCTCTCTGGCATAAGCTTCCCTCTTAAGTTCTTCATCGAGCACGGTGTAGACGTAAACGTTGCCCTTTGAAAATTCCGCATATTCGTAACCTTCAGGAACTCTGTATTCAATGATCAAAGCCTCATCCACGCTCAGCTTTATTCCCTCGAATTCAATCTCACCCCTGCTGAGGATTTCTCTAATCTCGTCATCGCTCAATTTTTCAATAAACTTGGCGAAGTCCTTGACCTTTCCCTTAAGCACCGGACCCAAAGCCCTGTAATTCGGCTTAACAACGATTTCCTTCTCAAACTCCTTGACTACTTCGACATCCTTGACGTTGCACTGGGATTTGATTACGTCCTCAAGCATTCTAACGGCTTTCTCAACATCCTCATCCTTAGCCTCAATTACGACCTTTCTTAACGGCCATCTCAGCTTTCTCTTAGCCTTCTGCCTCGCATTGCTGACGGCTTCGAATATCTCCCTGATTATATCCATGCATCTTTCGAGCTCCTCATCGATCAAACTTTCATCCGGCTCCGGGTAACGCTCGAAGAATATGGATTCCTCAGCCCGCTTGAACTCCTTTATAAAGTGCTGGTATATCCATTCAGCTAAGAACGGAGCGAAGGGAGCGATTATCTTAGCGGTCTTCTCAACGACTCTTAGAATTGTCGTGTAAGTTGCCAGCTTTGCCGGAGAGTCCTTTTCCTCCCAAACCTTCGGTCTTATAAGCTGTATATACCATCTGCTGAAGTCCTCAACGACGAAATCGAAGAATGCCCTCACAACCTTGTGCAGATGGTAGTTCTCCATCGCTTCAACCGCAAGCTTGTTAAAGCTTTCGAGTCTCGAAAGGATCCATCTGTCTTCGACGCTCAAATCGACATCGCTGAGAGGTATCTCCCTATACTTATCAAGGCTCATGTATGTGTAAGCGAATCTGACTGCGTTCCAGTAGATGTTAAGCATCCTTAGAACGTTTTTGGCATCGCTCCAGCTGAAGCGTAGATCCTCCCAAAGGGCTGATGAAAGGACATAAAGCCTGAATCCGTCAACACCTATTTTCTCAACAACCTCCTCCGGCTCAACGACATTTCCAAGGCTTTTGCTCATCTTCCTCCCCTGCTCATCGAGCGTGAATCCGTGCATTAGCACGGTTTTGTATGGTGCCCGCCCAAACGCTATTACACTCGCACCAAGTTGGGAGTAGAACCATCCCCTCGTCTGATCGTGCCCTTCGGTTATGAAATCTGCCGGCCAAATCCTCCTGAATTCATCTTCGCTCATTTCAAACGGGAACTTCAAAGTCCCCCAGCTTGCAACACCGCTGTCGAACCATACGTCGAAGACATCCTTGACTCTATGCATCGTTCCTCCGCATTCGCATTCGAAGGTAACCTCATCAATCTTCGGACGGTGAAGATCGAGATCGTTCTCCCAAGGGACCTCTTTTATGCTACCGACAACCTTCCACTTCCCGCACTTCTCGCAAATCCAAACCGGAATCGGGATTCCCCAGTAACGCTGTCTGCTTATGCACCAATCCTTGGCGTTGCTTACCCAATCCTTAAACCTCGAAGCTCCAGCCCATTCGGGAACCCATCTAACCCTGTCGATTTCTTCGAGCATCTTATCCTTAAGCTTCGATACGGCCAAAAACCACTGCT
>JALWBF010000165.1:11356-15965 GCA_027016055.1 Archaeoglobaceae archaeon
GTCTTAGATCTTCTATTATGACCTTGTTTGCATCGAAAACATGCAATCCGGCATACTTCCCGGCTTTATCAGTATAAACGCCTCCATCGTCAACCGGATTGAATATCTCCAAACCCACTTGAACACCCAGCTCGTAATCCTCCAAACCGTGCCCGGGTGCTACGTGAACGCAACCGGTGTTTTCTGCCGTAACGAAGTCAGCCGTATAAACAGCGTGCTTCCAATTGCTCTGAATCGGCACCTCATCCGCAAGTGGATGCTCATACTCAAGTCCCACCAAATCTTCGCCTAAATAGGTCTCAACAATCTCCCAGTGTTCGTAACCACCCTTTCTAAGCACATCATCGGCTAAATCCTTAGCAAGGATCAGATATTCGATTTTCCCATCCTTCAAAGCCTTGAATTTGGCGTATTCGAGAGAAGGATGAACTGCAACAGCCATGTTAGCCGGCAGAGTCCAAGGCGTCGTCGTCCAGATTACTATATACGTATCCTCCTGACCCTTAACCGGGAACTTGACGTAAATTGATGGATCCTCCTTATCCTTATATTCGACCTCAGCATCGGCTAAAGCCGTCTCGCATCTCGGGCACCAGTTCACGACCCTCAGCTTCCTCTCAAGCAACCCCTGCTCGTAGGCACGTTTTATGGTCCACCATGCGGAATCGATGTATTCGGCTTTTATCGTCATATACGGATTCTCCCAGTCCATCCAAACTCCCAAGGCTTTGAACTGCTCCGTCATCGTGTCCTTATTCTTCAATGCGTATTCCATACACTTAGCAACGAACCTGTCTATCCCGTAGTTCTCTATATCCCTCTTCGTTTTAAAGCCGAGCTCCTGCTCAACTTTAACCTCGATCGGCAATCCGTGCATATCCCAGCCCGGAGTGTCAGCGACTCTGTAGCCACGCATTCTCTTGTATCTGAGAATCGTATCCTTTATGACCTTGTTCCAAGCCGTTCCCAAGTGAATCCTTCCGGTGGTGTAAGGAGGTCCGTCGACGAAGAAGAACTTCTTTTCTCCTCTATTCTTAACCTTCTGATAAATTTGATGAGCATTCCAGAATTCGGCAATCTCCCTTTCTACATCTCTGGGTGAATATATACTTGGAAACATGCTTTTTAAGCTCTGGCAGACGATTAAAATACTTATCGAATTTCGATCAGCGGGTTCGAGTTCTTCATCGCGGGTGCTCAGCGTAGAGCGACCTTCATCATCAAAATATTTAATCGTCGAAGGAATATTAAGTTTGGGTTATGATGAAACCGCCAGAATCTGAGCCGACGCAATGATGACCGTGGAACCCCCTGATGTATACTAAACCTTATCCAATTCTGCTGGTATGACTATTGCTCTAACTCATCCAACCACTTTTTTCTACAAATATTTTCTGACCACATATTGATAATAATATTATTGAGATTAAATAATTCGAAATGTAATTATTAAGATATGGTCGGAAAATTAATATAAAAAAATTATGGTTAAATATAGGTATCCACCCAAAGTTGCTATTAAAATCAAGCCTCTGCGTAACGTTTACATATAGTAAGGTAGTAATGTTCACGTGTATACGACGATAAGGATAAGAGTGAAAGATAAGAAGAGACTTGAGAGTTTGGCAAAGAAGTTGGGAAAGAGTTTAAGTGAAACGTTGAGGATAGCGATAGAAATAGCGGAGAAGGAGATGGACAAGTTCAAGGGGGATTTGGACGGAGTGCTTTCGACGCTTAAATATGGGAAAGACATAGGAGAAACAAATGCTGAGAAAGTGGATGAGTATCTGTATGGCGGCGCTGATTGATACGGGGATATTCTTTGGATTTTACAGTCTAAGGGATGTCCATCACATGGATTCCGTGGCGATAATTGTGCATGCATTGGAAGGTAAATGGGGAAGACTTTTCATAACAAACCACATCCTCGACGAAACTTTAACATTGCTTAAGTATAAGAATCTGCCGGTTGAGAAATTCATCGAAGGCTTCATAGAGTCAGGGGTATTACGAATAATTAGAGTTGACGAAGAAATGGAAAAGGAAGCCTTAGAACTGTTCAAAAGGAAAATCCACGTGAAAGGTTTCAGCTACACCGATGCGGTAAGCGAAGTAGTGGCGAAAAATCTCAACCTAACTCTAATCAGCTTCGATTCAGGATTCGAAGTTCCTACGATAGGTAAAAACTATTGGATTAGCTTGGAAGATAAAGAGAAAAAGCGAATTCTGTCCTTGATTGAGAAATATTATTAGATCAGTAACGAATATTCCAAAGAGTCTGAAAGATTTTCGTCTTTACCTCGTAATTTGATCTAAGTTCGTTCACTGCGTTCTTAATGTTTGCTTCCCGTATATCTTTGCCTATAGTGTCGGATACTGTCATTATTGCTATCACTGTCCCTATTACACTTCCAAGCATCATATGCCACAATTACTTTGCCAATTTTTGCATTCCTCCAGTCTTTGAAATTAGAGACTATTGAAATCCTTGCAATAAACTTCTCTACAACAGCTTTTGCTTCACTTTGATTTACCATATCTGATGTCCTAGCCATCGCTGGACTCATTACACTTTCCAACATTACTAAAACTAACAACACTCCCACTAGTAACTTAACTTGTTTCATCCAACCACCTCTTTTCATTTCATATTTAGCTTAATTCTATAAGTATTTTCTAACCATATATATTGTTAAGTAAAAATCATGTGTAGGTAGTAGACAATTGCTTTTATTGCATTATTCCAATGAAATTTGTCATACCTTCTTTAACTTCCTCAAAGCAACTCTTACGAGCGCTACGAACAGCACAAACAGTCCGAATATCATCGCGAAGCCGCAAATGTACATCAAATATCTCTCCACACCAATTTTAATAAAACTTGACAAAAGTAGCAACATCACGATTACGGAAAAAAATATATATATGTAATTGAATTTAGCGCTCGCCTTCATATTACTGACACCGTGAAGCTATCCGATGAAGCATCGCCCCATCCTATGATGGCATCAACAACTGCTGTTCCGGCTTCAAACTGGAAGCGCCCCTTATTTTTATATTTCACACTCAAAACGATCTGCTTTTTGTATCCCGACAAATGTACTGCTTGCCACAATAGTAATTCCCCCCTACCGCAAACAATCCCATATTCGGGAACGATGTAGCAACTGTTATCTTCTGTTAAATTAATTTTACCTATCGGCTCAGGACCATCAAGAACACCATTGTACGACACTCCTTCGGGTATCAGGATGAAATAAGAAGTGTAACCAATCGATACTCCCCCATTATCGACATCTATTGTTACTTTCCCGCTTTCATCTTTTCTGTAAGTATACTTGTCGGGATAGATATTTATGTTGGCATCAGGTGGTATTGGAATATCAGAGATCTTCACTCCTTTTAGCTGTTCTATTGGATTTTGTTTTGAAATACCACTCCAGATATCTTCACCATTGCTGTTTTGTATTCTAACCAGGTAATCGGAACCAACTTGTCTAACTAAAATCCTGTACTTTTCGTTGTTTATCGTTAATTCCGCAGTGTTACCAGAGATAACAATATCTCCAAGCTTTGTCTTATATTTCTCTGTTCCCTTAGTTTCTTTGGCCATTACCGGCATCACCACACTTCCCAACATCACCAAAACCAACAGCGCCCCTATCAGCGACCTAATCCTTTTCATCCAACCACCTCTTTTCTTCTCATTTTAATATTTATAATCCTATAAATATTTTCTGATCATATAATTGGAATAATATAATTTACTTAATATTAATATAAGTATAATTCTCAAGATATGGTCAGGAAGTTTATATATAGATTATTTATTTTCTGGTTGACTTTCATCTTTATCCTCCTCTATGAAATGTTATTGTGCTATTATTTGTTATGCAAAACCAATTACTTTTGAACACAACTTCTTCAGCCTTTAGTAAGTCATCCTGAATAAACCAAGCTTCACAGACATTTTTGCATACAAGTATCCTGCATATCGGCGTGTTCACATGGAATACTACCCTTTCGAGAGGTATCAATTTGCCATCTTTTAGCATATATAAATCGCCGTAGGAACTGTCAAATCCTAAATCACCCCATTCAAAGCTGATGTCGAGTGTGTAGTCAGAACCAACATTCTTTAACCCGAATTCGTCGAGTTCATTAAATATGTAAGCAGGGTGTACTGTGTGCTGAAAATCTCTAATAGGTTTAGAGTAAATTTTAACAATTCCTAAGGAGTTTACGTCCACATAGTAAATTCTGCTCTCGCCTTGTGAACTTTTACCTGTAAATTCGAAGTGCAAGAACTGAATTTTATCATTAGAAACTTTTAGATGTAGCCATTGAAGGTTAGCCGTCAAATTCTGTAAGTCAGTACTGTTCGTAACAGCTTTCCACAATATAGATAGCCTCACCTTTTCGATTTCGGTTTGAATCGTGAATGTATGACTTTTATTACCACTTTGCAAATACAGACTTATGGTAGTGACTAAAAATAAAATAAAAAATAAAATACAAAGAAATGCTATTGTCCTCTCCATTGGACATAAACCTCTTGTTAAGTATAAAAAAGCTAGTACTCCACATAGATATGCCAAGTGTGTTTTAT
>JALWBF010000165.1:15975-21482 GCA_027016055.1 Archaeoglobaceae archaeon
GTGTTTTATTGTCTGATACTCGTACCACCACCAAACTGGCTTTTTGAATTTACCCTCTGAGATTAAATCGAGTAGGTGATATTTGCCAGAACTTGGCTGATCAATTCTTACCGAACTTCCAGGTTTCATACCGCCAGTAGTAGTCTGCACATCGTTATTGTTGAACTGCATTTCCCATTTTGCAATTTCCGTGTTAGTACTGCTTCGATCAAGTGTAGTCACATCCGGCTGTGTGTAACTCCAGCTCCATGTAGCGGACACGCTTTCTCCACCAGTTATGGATACAGTTATTGTTTGCTGTCCAGTATGAGTTCCGAGCGGATCCCAGTCATGTAATTGTGGATTGCAAGTGGATACGGAGTAATCGTGCGTTGGATACCCTTTATCGTTTCTCCACTCAGAGTTGTACGCCTGATAACCTGGTTCCATAGCGAAAATATGTTTTACAGCGAACCAGTCGTAGGTTGATGAACCATCGTTAATAAGTTGTCTAAGCTCAAAATTGTTTGTAACTCCACCATAAGGGCGGACATAGTAATCTGCGTCATTTCTGCCAATTTCAACCCAGCTTGCTGATGTTATTGAGACATTTTTAGGGGATTTTAAGATGTTTTCGTTATACCATTTTTGAGCCTTCTTATATATTATCTCTGCAGATTCTCTATCCCCAGCAAATCCAAAGTACTGGCTAATTACTCCGTTTTCGTCGATTTTAATTCCGTAAGCTACGATTTTAGCCCCTTTTGGAGTGTCCGGGACTGCAAAAGCTACGACTTTTTCAGGATATTTGGATTTGACTTTATTTACAAAATTTTGTCTAATCTTCTTTATTTCATCAAGACCAATTCCTTTGCTAAAATCTCTGATTATGAATGCATAATTTTCTTTAATTTCATATATATTTACTTTGCTTTCAGTTTTAGAGGCAGTACTTGCCATCGCTATAGTTGCTGTTATAGTTCCCAAGGTCACTAATACCAACAACAAAACAACCCCAGTTTTTACGTTCATAAAACACCCTCCCTTTAGATTATACTACGACCCAATCCTACAAATATTTTCTGACCATATATTGAGAATTATACTTTGTAATTATATTTTAATTTTATTAAGTAAATATTTTTCATTTTTATTAGCTTTAATAACCGTTATGAATTTGTTTTCAAAATAACAATATATAATTATACTTTTATTCTCTGCTATAAAATAATTATTTCTACTAGTAATTAGAAATCCAGATTTAAATAAAAGTCTTTTGTAGCCTTCATAAGCCGTTTTAGAATCCGTTATCCCGCAAAACAGCTTTGTAAACAGATATTTTAAAACAGAATGCGGATTGTAGGCTGATTTACCATAGTGACCATAGTAAAAGACTGCAACTTCTAAAGAAGTATTTCTATATCTTTCAGCGCAAAATGTTATGTAACATCTGGGTTTATAAAAATTCCATTCCGATTTAGTCCAGTTGGGATCTATTCTTCCTTTTTCATCTCGAATCTTTGCAAGTAGATGCATATACGTCAGCTGTTCTGGTTCCGGTCCCAATAGTAAGACATCGTAAGTAAAGCACAGACTGTAAGTTGAAGATAAAACTAGAAAAATTATAGCAATAATAAATGTTTTATTATCTGTTTTCTTTATTATAAAAAAGAAAATCACAAATATTATAACAAGAGAGATGACAGTCGGAAGCCATATATCAAATTCAATCCCCACCTGATCCATAATTACAGCAATTATGAAGAACAGCGGTCCGGCAAGAAGTCCGATGAGCGTCGAAATGAGCGCTGAGTAAAGCTTTGATTTGATCATTATAGAACACCTATCGGCTTCAAATAAAAATTAAAGAAGTTAACTCGGTCTAACCCATGTAATCGATATAGCCCACCAGTTACCCCATGCAAGGTAGTGTATACCAAGATCCCATGTATCTTGAACCATGACGAATCTTTCATTTGTGTTGGTATCTATAGCGTATCCGACGCACGCGACAGTGTGATCACCATAGGGCTGATCGTGACCACTTCCAGTTCCTCCATGCCACATACTTAAAACAAATGGTCTGCTTGCATTTATTTCATTTGTCACATCGCTCCAACTTGGTTGAGGTAACCACTGGTTGGATGCCCAATCTGAATATCCGTATTTCTTGCAAACTTTATTGATTCCATCGTCAATATAAAACCACCAAGTAGACCCCGTCTCATTATCAGTTCCCATTGCATAATGTAGTTCCTCCGTCAGATCCGTATGTTCGTTGGGCGGATCATCAAACTGAGTTCCATTATTTATATCCGTAGGTTCGAAATACCACCAGTTGGGATGGTCAAGATTCGGATATCCGTGCTCTCCCCAATACTCCAAGACCATCGCTGCCGAAGTTGGAGCACATCCGTCATCCCACAGAAACGCAGGAACATCTGGAATATATTTTTCTTTATAGCTAAATAATGTTACTGCATCAGAGCTATACATCTCCCACTGCTTTTTTGCTTCTAAAGCTCTTTTAGCTAAATGTTTCCTAATCTTTTCGTCCTTCATTATTTCTTTAACACTCTCTTTAATCTTATTAAAATCAACCTTTTTCTTATTAAGATCGTAATATTTCCCTTTTTCCTCAAAGATGTATGTCAGACCACCAAGGTAGTAAACTTTCTCAACTTTTATTCCAAGTTCTTTCACCCTCATAAGCGGTGACTTACCTTTTGAGAACTCAAGTATTGGATAATTAGTCTTCTTCGCCGATACAACGATGTATCCTACATACTTTCCATCTTTAACGAGTTCAAATATGTAGGCGGATTTACTTCCATCGACATCATATGCCACAATTACTTTGCCAATTTTTGCATTCCTCCAGTCTTTGAAATTAGAGACCATTGAAATCCTTGCAATAAACTTCTCTACAACAGCTTTTGCTTCACTTTGATTTACCGTATCTGATGTCCTAGCCATCGCTGGACTCATTACACTTTCCAACATTACTAAAACTAACAACACTCCCACTAGTAACTTAACTTGTTTCATCCAACCACCTCTTTTCTTCTCATTTTATATTTAACCTAATCCTACAAATATTTTCTGACCATATATTGAGAATAATATTATTGAGATTAAATAATTCAAAGTATAATTCTCAAGATATGGTCAGAAAGATTATATAGAAAACAACCACAAATTTCAACATGAAATGGATTAAAGTTGTAGCCGTCTTTCTTCTTTTAGTCGGATTAGCAACCACTGCAAGTGCAAAAGTCGAAAAGAAAATAGGCGTTGAAACCGTTCACAACCGGATCGGACAGGGCGAATCGCACTGGTATGGATGTTCAGTTCTACGCCTTTGCTGTTTATGAAGGCTAAGGTCTTTTTAACCGTTGCAATTATTTTGATTTTCATTATAATATTCTTACCCGTAGTATCCGCCTTCAGCGACGAGCCGATAAACGTAAGCGACAAAAAACTGCAGGAAATCTTGAAGAAGGACGATCCAAATGAAATTCCAATATCCTTTTGGGATTTACCGCTTTGGATTAAAATCCACTACATAATTACGGTCGTATTGGGTATAATCGGCGTTTGGAAGTTTCTGCCAATTTTAGTTACAAAGTTAAAATCCGCTCTCGAAAACACAAAGAGACGTAGAATTTTAAAGATAATTATGAAAAATCAGGGTATAAGCGTTGCCGAACTTGAAGTAATGACGAAAGAAAACAGAAGCACGCTCAGATACCACTTAAGCAGATTGGAGCAGGAGGGATGGATAAAAACCGTTAAGTTCGGCAAAAACAGGATTATATTTCTCAACACCGATGACATCGATTTAGCGAGTGTTGTTAAGGGTAGGAAGAGGGATATCGTAGAACTTTTAAAGGAAAACGGCGGCTTGACACCTTCGCAGATAGCTGAGAGATTAAAATTGAACGTTAAAACCGTCCATCACCACTTGAGAAATTTGATAGAATTGGGTATCGTAACTAAATGTGAGGACGGTAGGTATAAACTACTAAAATAACCGCATAACTTCACAAGGTTTATTAACTTTAGAAGTAAAAAAGATTTATCTCATTTTTCGAATTCGAAAACGCAGTAATCGCTGTTAGGTTGCCTTTCAATTCTTTTAACCTTCGAAATCCCATATGCTTTGGCAAAGCCCTTCGCGAACTCCAAACAATATCTCTCGCACCAAATGCCGAAATGTTTGTAAATCGGACATTTGCTTCTCGTAACGAGTTTCCCATCAAGCTCCGCACTGAAATTAAAATCATGAAACTCCTTAAGCTCACCAAAGAACTTCTCAAATCCCTTTTTCAAACCTTCCAAACCATCCTCGGATTTTACGAGTTTACCCAGAAAGTATCCGATCCGCTCTATCATGGTCATAACCTCCTAACCAAGTTCTTTAATTTTATTTTTGGAGGGACATCTTTACGAACCATGACTTTTAAACAACAACCTCTTAATGACTTCGAAAACTACCTTAATGTTCCCGTTTCTAATTTCCTTCCAAATGAACTTGGGTCTCAAGTAGAAACGCATGTAGCAGTATCTAAGAAGTTTCGATATCTCCTTTGGGGAGAGGTAGAAGTTCTTCAAAACGGGTTTCCCGCAGGTGTATTCGTCGAAGTTTTCCGTCAGAAGCCATCCCTTTTCTTTGGCTTCATCGTATATTTCGGTTCCGGGATACGGAGTTAAGATCGAATATTGAGCGTAATCCGGATTCAGCTTTATGGAAAACTTCAGAGTTTGAAGTATATCCTCTTTTCTTTCCATAGGCGCACCGATTATGAATGAGCATACGGTTAAAATTCCGTTTTCCTTTGTTTTTTTAACGGCATCAACTACCTGTTCGAGCCTTATCCTCTTTCTGTAAAATTCGTTCAGAATTCTCGGATTTGCAGATTCAACGCCGTAGTATATGCAGTTGCATCCGGATCTCTTCATCTCCTTCAGCATTTCACCGTTTATCGTATCAACCCTTGAAGAACAGCTCCACTCCACATCCAAACCCCTTTCCCTAATCTCCCTGCAGATTTCGAAGACCCTCTTCCTGTTCAAAGTGAACGTATCGTCTCCGAATCCTATGAACTTTGCCTTAAACCTGTCAACCAACCATTCGATCTCCTCAGCAACGTTTTTTGCACTCCTCGCCCTAAAAATTCTACCCATGAACTTCGAAGAAGCGCAGTATCTGCAGCCGAAGGGGCAACCCCTTGAAGTCATCATCGGAAAGTGCTCCAACTTCTGCCCCAAGATCGAATACTTCTCCAAAGGCAGTAGATCGTAAGCAGGAAAGGGAAGTTCATCCAAATTCATTATAAATCCTCTTCTTCCGTTATCTATTATCTTTCCGTTTTTCTTATAAATCAGGCCCTTGACTCCGTCGAGACTTTTATTGCTGTCCAACCTTTCAGCAGTTTCAAGAAGGGTATATTCCCCTTCACTAACACACACCGCATCAACGAAATCGTGCTTTAAAGCGGAGTAAGGCATGAAGGAAACATGTATAC
>JALWBF010000166.1:0-1469 GCA_027016055.1 Archaeoglobaceae archaeon
AATGGTGTCAACCAACACCCTGATAGCAAAATACATCTTTCACAAAGAAGATTTGAGCTCCATCATAGCCATATCGTCACTCTATATACCTCTCTCTCTATACTCTGCCTATATAGCTTCAGTTTACCGTTCATTTTTAAAGATAAAAGAGATTATCGTATATGGTACTTTATACCATATCACGATAAGAGCGTTATTGACCTTTTTGGTATTCAGTTACAGTGACAATATTATATATTTTTTATGGATTGAAGTTGGAGCTCATTTTATCTCTATACTACTATTGACTATTCATTTCAAGTCTGAAAAAATGAGGCTTTTCGATCTTCCATCTTTAAAAAAACCTCTTGAGGAAAAAGAGAAGATTTTTTCGTTTGCCAGGACAATCTATTCCAACTCTCTTGTAGGATTTATCGGTGGATATACATTGACATTTACAATGAGCATTCTTCTTCCCGCAAAGTTGATAGGAGTTTTCGCTATTTTGATGACTATAGCGGGCTTGACCAACTTTTTGCAAACAAATATAAACCGTGTATTCGCTCCCATGATCTCGTCACTTGTTTCAAAAGAGGATTACGCCCAGCTCTCTCTGCTTTACAAAGAGTCGACTTTTATGCTGAATATCTTGACTATTCCCTTCATTCTTATTGTTGTGCTCTTTTCCAAAGATATTCTCGGGCTTTACGGCGAAGAGTTCAGCCAATATACTTTCGAACTTATGGTCCTGTTCCTGGCAAACTACCTCTCATTGATGGTTGGAAGCTCCGGTATGATGATGACCATGGGCGGTCTGGAAAAAGAGGAGCTTAAAATCCAGATATTTCAGTTTATATTTACACTTATATCATCTCTTATTTTCTTGCCTCTATACGGTCTTCTCGCTGCCGTATTCATCCGTTTTGTTTCAACATTTATGATAAATCAGAGCGAGGTTTACTATATATATAAGCGTTTTGCTATCTGGCCCTGGGATAGATACTCATATATTCTGATGGCAATGTTTTTTGGCCTTCTTTTTGTGGTATATAGATACCATTCCAATGAGTTTTCATTGTGGGAGTACATGCTCTACACGGTACTCTTTTATATACTTTTTTTTACTCTATTTTATAAAAAATTGAGTGAGGTCTACGAGCTTGTAAAAAAAAGTGGGTAATTTTAAATGAGTAGAAAAATTTATCTTGAAATAACACCTTTCTTTCCCACGGTAGAAAGCTTCAGAGGGCCCTATGTATATGATCAGGTCAGGTCGATTGAAAGAAACAGTGATTATAAAGTGATAGTCATAAAGATCGTATCTGCCTATGCTGAAGAAAAAAATGAAACCTACAAATATCAGGGAGTGAAGGTTTACAACTTCAAAGTCATAGACTTCCCGTCGTCTGTTCTTCCCGGGCTGTTTCATGCCATAAACCTTATGAGATTTGAAAGGTTCTTGAAAGATAGTGTCGGCATAAAGCCCGAAG
>JALWBF010000166.1:1479-2067 GCA_027016055.1 Archaeoglobaceae archaeon
CGCCTACCCTGCCGGCGCCTTGGGGGTCGACTTCGGCAGAAAGTACGGTATTAAAAACTTTATACAGCACCACGGCCTCGATGTAATGCAGTTGAGCAACGGCAGGCTTTTGAGAGGAAAAGCCAGAGACCTCAACGCCGTTTTTATAAAAAGACGTTTTTTAAAAAGCGTCAACAGGACAGATTTGAACATAGGAGTGAGCCAAAAGGTTCTCGACAAACTGCAAAAGATCGACGGCTTTTCAAACAGCAACAGCTACGTACTTTATAATGGGGTCGACACAAAGAAATTTTTTAAAAAACAAATAGAGCAAAACGATAAATTCACAATAGGCTGTATCGGCAATTTTTGGAAGATCAAAGATCAGATAACGCTGCTCAAAGCGCTGAATATATTGGTCAATGAAAAAGGAATCAAAGATATAAGAGTGATTTTTGTCGGGAGCGGATCGACGCTTAATAAATGCAAAAGATACGTTCAGGAGAAAAATTTAAATAATTTTGTAGAATTTCGAAAAGAGATCGACCATACAGAGCTGAACGACTTTTACAACTCTTTGGATCTTTTCGTTCTACCGTCGTATTATGA
>JALWBF010000167.1 GCA_027016055.1 Archaeoglobaceae archaeon
TATGTAAACAGAAAAATCAGGTACCTGGTACTCTCTGAAGCCGAATATCAAAATATGAAAGAAAATCTTGAAAAGAGACCCAATATTGTCTTGTGGCAGGAGACAAAATCCTGATGATGTCAGGGCACACAATACGCAGGGAGCCGGTAAGAGTTGAACGGCTTTGATATTAGACGAGGCGAGAGGAACGGGTCAGAGTGATGCACTTTTCCCAAGGCTTCAAGCGCTACTTTGCCAACACATCGTGGCTGATGGCAGAGAGATTTTTTTCCATGGGGGTCAGTATGGTGGTGGGGATTTATGTGGCGCGGTACCTTGGGCCGAAACGTTTTGGCTCTTTGAATTTCGCAGCAAGTTTTGTGGCCTTATTTGCGCCCCTGGCACAGCTTGGCCTTGATGGAATCGTCGTCAGAGAGCTCGTCAATCGTCCAAAGGAGCATGATTTAGTGCTTGGTACAGCCTTGTGGTTGAGGGCGGCAGGGGCTTTCTTTGTGGTGACGGTAGTAGGCTTGGTTGCGTGGCTTATTGTGCCCGGTAATTACGGTTACGAGTTCGCGCTTGTTTGTTGGGTCTCCCTTGGGGTTTTTTTTGATGCGCTTGGTGTGTTCGATCTGTACAACCAAGCTGCTGTGAAGATGAAGTATTCTTCCGTCTCATCAGTAATTGCTTGTGTCGTATCGTCGTGTCTGAAGATATATTTGATTTTTGTTTCCGCAGGTGTAGTGTGGTTTGCTATAGCAGACGCAATATATAGATTTATCCGCCTACTGTCTCTTGGTTTGATTTATAGACTGTTTAGAGGGCTTTTAAACCGCCTTACTTTTAGTGCCACTCTCGCTCTAGATATGCTCTCTGATTCTTGGCCCCTCGTTCTGTCTTCAGTTGCAGTGGTTATATATATGAAGATAGATCAAGTCATGTTGCGATATATGTTAGGCCCAGCAGAGGTCGGCATATACGCAGCAGCGGTCAAGATCAGTGAGGTTTGGTATTTTATTCCTGTTTTGCTCTCACAGTCGTTGTTTCCCGCTATAGTGTCGGCAAAAAAGATTGGAGAAGATGAGTGCAGATCACGAATAAATAGACTTTTGGTCTCTGTAGTGGTTTTCTCTTATATGGTCTTTGTGATTGTGTTCCTGTTCGGCGATGAAATCATGTTTTTTGCCTTTGGAGGGGAATATTTGGGTGCGGTAGCAATACTTCGCATACATATAATCGCCTTGATTTTTGTTGGTTTTGGCGTGGTTAGTGGCAAGTGGTTACTCGTGGAAAACTATACCAGGTTGGCGTTTTGGCGTACCTTTACAGGAGGAGTGTTGAATGTTGTTGCAAATTTGTTCCTTATACCCTTATACGGAGGTGTTGGGGCAGCTTGGGCGACAGTTGTATCTTATGCTGTTGCCGCCTATCTTTTTGATGCCATGGTTAGCAGCATGAGATGGATGTTCGTCTCGAAAACAAGGTCTTTGTTGTTGATGGCAAGATAGCCACTTTTTGCTGCCCCGCAGATTCATATAAAAAGTTAAGTTGTGTGGAGAGCACTGTAGGTCGTGAGTTAGCACGCTAGAATGCCAATTTTGAATCAATCATGTTTCGGTGTTTCATATGGCCACAATTTCTCCCTATATCCAGACTGTTTTTTTCTCTCAACACTGAAGGTATCTTATGGTTAGGCGAATTGCAGGCAGATTGGCCCGAGCGGTTTTTCCGAATAAAATCGTCAGTAAACTTAGTGCGTTTAACAATATATTTTTGGATGGTTACTCGAGAAAATCCTATTCCCAGGAGGGTGAGGATCTAGTCCTATGGGTACTTTTGGGGAACAGGGTCAATCGCCCCGGCTTTTACGTTGATATAGGAGCCCATCATCCGTACCGCTTTTCCAATACATGTATTTTCTATAAAAATGGTTGGCATGGGATAAATGTCGATGCAACTCCGGGTTCCATGAGGCCGTTCAGGTGGTTACGACGCAGGGATGTTAACCTGGAGTGCGGTATATCCAACCAAGAGGGGGAGATGACCTATTTCATGTTCGATGAACCAGCCCTCAATACTTTTTCTG
>JALWBF010000168.1:0-1153 GCA_027016055.1 Archaeoglobaceae archaeon
TATCGCTTCAAGTTCTTCCCGAACGACCTTATCAACCCTCTCCTTCGGAAGGTTGAGGGCTTCCGCAATCCTGTATAGGGATTCCGTCGTTTCAGTTATACCGAACATGCTCACCCTGATGAACGGAACGTTGAAACCATCCCGAATCATCTCCGCTATGTATTCCGCAGATCTCTGGCAAAGGACTATGCTCAGCTTCACATCGGGCAACTTAAATAGGTCGTCGATTGAAGAGTTGCCGGTAAAGATTACAACGACTCTGCATCCGATCTTCTCAAGCAAAGGCTTCCATACCGCTACATCCCAGTCCATGTTGTATTCTCCGATGAGCGCTACATCGTATGGTGTCTTCTCCTCATCCTTAAGGCACTTCTCTGGAAACTTCTCCCTCGCCTTCCTTATGTATCTGTAAAACGTTACGTTGAAAATGTGATGACCCTTCGACTGGCTAACTCCAGCGTATCCGGGGCTGTTTATGGCGACCACCGGCTTCCTGATCTCATCCTCCACCTTCTTCGCAACCGCTTCAATGTTGTCCCCTATCAGCGCTGTTGGGCACGTTGTGTATATTATTATCCCCTTAGCCTGCGGAAACTCCTCGTTGGCTTCGATGCAAGCCTTGTATAACTTCTTCTCACCACCATACACGATATCGGTTTCTTGCATATCGGTGGAGAAGCAGTATCTCCTATGGAGATCGTTGTCGGAGAGGTTTCTTCTTGTTCCCCAAGTATAGAATGCACATCCTATGGGTCCGTGAATCATGTGAATAACATCCTTTATTGGCCCTCCAACCACTCCTCTCGCTCCGGCAAAGGCGCAACCCCTTTCCGTTAGATCTCCGGGAACCGTATTCGAATTACATAGTGGAACTATTTCTTCTTCCGGATCGTAAGCGTATATGTGCTTCATCCTTTCCGGAATACACTCATCGCAGTTCAGCAGGATGAACGGCATTAAATCACCTCACAAAGCTTCTTCACCAACTTCCCCGGTTCTAACCCTAACCGCATCATCAACTGGCAAAACGAAAATTCGCCCATCTCCAATCATTCCGGTTCGGTTTACCTTCATTATAATTCCAACAACCAGCGGAACGTCCTGATCGTTCACGACTATCGAAATTAACCTCTTCGGAATGTATTTCATGTAT
>JALWBF010000168.1:1163-6961 GCA_027016055.1 Archaeoglobaceae archaeon
GTATAGTCCTTGCTTTTCTCCTTCCTCCACAACCTTCCCGATGTTAACAACATCCGGCAGATTGGCATCCAGATAACCCCTCTGCTTTCCCCTTCCGAAACACTTGATGACGGTTAAAGCCGGAAATCCAACGGCTTCCAACGCTTTAACTGTCTTTGTAACCTTGTTCGGTCTTACTATCGCTATGATCTCCTTCATGAAATCACCTAAAAAAAGGTTAGATCCCCGTTTCTCCGGTTCTTATCGTGTATGCTTCCTCTATTGGCTGGATGAATATCTTCCCGTCTCCAAAGTTGCCGGTATATGCGGATTTCTTTATTATTTCGACAACCCTGCCGACGTCTTCATCGTTCACTGCTATGAGTAGCATTGTCTTCGGCAATTCGTCGTAGTAGAACTCGCCAATCCTAAGCCCACCCTGCTTTCCCCTTCCAACAACGTCGATTTTCGTAAAGGCTGGAAAACCCTCCTTGCTTAAGGCATCTACAACATCATCTACCTTTTCCGGTCTTATGATAGCCTTTATCAGCTTCATGCTATCAACCCGTGATTCCATACTTAGCGCAGAGCTTCTCAAGTTCATCCATTGTCAGAGGCTTCGGAATCACGAGTTCATCGTTCTCCATGATCTTCTTCGCCAGCTTCTTATACTCCTGAGCCTGATTGCACTCGGGATCGTATTCAACGACTGTCATCTTGTTGAATTCCGCTATCTGAACGATGTTATCCCTCGGCACGAAGTGTATCATCTTCGTCCCCAATCGATCGCAGAATTCCTCTATCAGCTCTTGCTCTCTATCAACCTTCCTTGAGTTGCAGATTATTCCGCCCAATCTAACGCCCGATTGCTCCGCATACTTCAGAATCCCTCTACAGATGTTGTTTGCTGCGTAGATAGCCATCATTTCTCCGCTCGCGACGATGTAGATCTCCTTTGCGAGTCCATCTCTCAGTGGCATCGCGAAGCCACCGCACACAACATCTCCAAGGACATCGAAGAAAAGGAAATCCAAGTCATCCAGATATCCACCGAGTTCGATCATCTTCTGAACGGCGGTGATGACACCTCTTCCAGCGCATCCAACTCCCGGCTCTGGACCACCGCTTTCAACGCAGAGAATACCGCAAAATCCCACCTTTCTCACCCTGTCCAACGTGACTGCATCCTCTCCGTATTCCCTCATAACGTCCATTATGGTCTCCTGAGGCTTGCCGTGAAGTATCATCCTCGTAGTGTCAGCCTTCGGATCGCAACCGTGAATCATAACTTTCTTCTTGAAGTAGTATGCCAGTGCCGCGGCTGTGTTTTGGCATGTTGTGGACTTTCCTATACCGCCCTTTCCATAGATGGCTATTTTCTTTGCATTCGGTGCCACCTCATCGAAGTAACTCATCCAACCACCTCCTTTGTGCTTGAGATCGAGATTTTGAAATATAAATCTTTTTGCTACTATTTGAATAAAAAATTACATATTTTTCAAAATTTTTCACAAAGCTTCTTAACTTTTAATTAATTTTATGAGTAAATTCATAATCTCAGTAATCGATCAAACCGAACGTGAGGATTATACGAGTTAAAGCCAAGAATCCGTTCGGAAAAACGAAAATTCCCGGAGCTAAGTTTGTTATAAATCAATACATAGGTTGCGAACACGGTTGTAGATACTGCTACGCCAAATTCATATGTAAATGGTATGATTACGGAGAATGGGGCGAATGGGTGATCGTTAGAGAGAACTTGCCCGAATTGGTAAGAGGGAGATTCGTAAATGGCTGGGTTTACATGTCGAGTATCAGCGATGCTTACCAGCCCATCGAAGCCGAAATTAGGCTTACAAGAAGGATCTTACAGAATATGAACAAGAACATCAGGTTGAAGATCTTAACGAAGTCAGATTTGGTTTTGAGGGATCTAAATTTGCTTAAGGAGTTTAAGCGTGTAGAGGTTGGACTAACTGTAAATTCGTTCGATGAGGATTTGAGAAGGGTGATTGAGCCGAAAGCACCAAAAATGGAAAGAAGATTTAAAGCTTTGGAAAATCTACACAACGCTGGAATAAGGAGCTACGGATTCATTTCGCCGGTAATTCCTAATTTAACCGATCTGGATTACATCATCGAGCGAACAAAAGAATTTGTTGAATATTATATTATTGAACTTTTAAATCTTAAGATGAGCGGAAAGTTCGGGTCTTGGCTCAGGGAAAATTATCCAGCAAGTTATAATATAATCGCAAATGAGCCTGAACGATACGTCGGCAAGATTCGCAGAATCGTAGCCAAGCATAATGTTAAAGTTAGTAAAATAATAATACATTAATAAAAATAATTAATAATTAAATCAAACATATAATTTTGCTATTATATTTCTAAAATATATTATTGCTCTTATTATAAATGGCGTCTATCCGCAACAATTATAAACATCGATGCGAACAATATTTCGAGCGCCGGTGGTGTAGCCTGGTAACACAGGGGCTTGCCGAGCCCCTGCCCCGGGTTCAAATCCCGGCCGGCGCACTTCTGGTTTTATTTAAATACCCAAAATCGGCTTCACAAACTTTACTGTTATTACATAAAGAGAGTACATAAAGAGAGTATGTGTTCAAAATTATTGCTAAAACGTATGGTAGTGACATCACGGTTAAAGCACCGCTTGCGGATTCTAAGCCAATGAAAAACACTATTAGGTATATTATAGAAACAAGCTCATAATTCTCGAATGATAGAAAGACCCTGAGCTTACTAAGCTTTAGGATCACATAAACTGATAATATCGCTATCAACGCAGACAAAATCGATACGGCAATGTCCAAATAAACCGTGTAATGGGATGTAAATGTTGCAAAATCCTTGTTCATCAGATATACTATACATCCGTAGATCAAAATGTCCTTAACTCTGGTGATTTCAAAATACCAAACGTTCTTTAGACACCTAACTCCATAAAGAGCTATAGAAACAAGCAGAGCCAAAAGCACGAGTTCACATATTCTGATGAAAATGAACAAATATTCATATATATATATTTAGCATGTTCACATAAAGTCGAAATGAAAAATATTAAACCGAATATTGAATAGCTGAGACCGATTGACGTTAAAATCCTTATGGTCGGTATGTATTGAGGTGGAGGCTGAAAGGAGTAACCGACTATACCAACAAACATCAAGAGCACGCCAAGAAAACAAGTTGCATCAACTACGTTCATCAAGCCAACGTTTTTATATAACGTTAAATAAGATTTACCCCGAACAATTGAACCGTTTGGTTTTTATCCCACCTTAAACAACTCTTTATAGTCATGATTAGCAGTCCGGAGGTATGGAAGGAGTTCTTTGAAACCTATTATCGGGATGAGATAAACAAGCTTGCGGAAAGCATAGAGAACGGAAACAAGCCGACGCTCTACGTTGACGTTAAGAAGGATCTGGTGTTCTTTAGAGAAATGAAGTTGATGGAGGAGCTATTCAACAATCCTGATAAGGTTATTAAAGATGCTCAGGAGGGTTTGAGTCTAGTTCACACGATTTACGATGCCGATTTGTCGGGCTGTAAGGTTAGGTTCAAGAACATTCCATCTACGAGGAGGCTTTTGGTTAAGCAGGTGGATTGTAGCATCATAAACAAGTTCGTTGCTGTTGAAGGTATAGTTAGAAGGATCACCGAAATTCGACCTTATGTCGTTAAGGCTATCTACGAATGTCAGAACTGCGGGAATATTTTGGAAGTTCCGGTAGGCGGAGGAAGGATGCAAAAAAGTTTGAAGTGCGATTGTAAGGGAAGGATGGAGCTTCAAATAGATAAATGCGAACTTACCAATGTTCAGAGGGTCGAAATTCAAGATCTGCCAGAAAATTTGGACAGCGGAGAGCCTCCGAGGCTTTTGAGGGTCGTTCTGATGGATGAGTTGGCCGGGAAGATCCTTCCGGGTGATAAGGTTATAATAAACGGGATAGCAAGGGCGACGATCGACAAGAAATCTTCGGCGATCTTGGACGTTTACATAGAGGCGAACTCGTTGGAATATATCCAGCAGGACGTTAGAAGCTTGCAGATCACGGAGAGCGATAAGCAGAAGATAAAGGAGCTCGCCAAAAGACCCGACATATACGACATCCTCGTAAGGTCGATAGCACCTTCGATAAAGGGATACGAAACCGTAAAGCTCGCGATAGTCCTTCAGCTCTTCGGAGGTGTTTCTAGGGTAAATCCGGATGGAACGAGGGTTAGGGGGGACATCCATATTCTGCTCGTCGGCGATCCATCGGTTGCTAAGTCCCAGATTCTGAGGGCTGTGAAGCAGATAGCTCCGAGGGCTGTTCTGACTACCGGATACTCTTCATCCGGTGCCGGATTGACCGTAACTGCTGTAAAGGGAGAGGACGGAAAGTGGACGATAGAAGCCGGAGCTCTGGTTTTGGCAGATAGAGGAATAGCGCTCATAGATGAACTTGAAAAGATGAACAAGAACGACAGAAGGTATATACTCGAAGCTTTGGAGCAACAAACAATTTCTATATCAAAGGCTGGAATAAACGCCACTCTTAATTCAAGATGCTCCGTCTTAGCCGCTGCGAATCCGAAGAGGGGTAGATTCAACAAGTTCGAGCCTCTCGTCGAGCAGATAGACATCGAACCCCCTTTGCTGAGCAGATTCGACCTCGTTTTCGTCATAATGGACGAACCGGATGAGAGGAGGGATGAGGAGCTCGCGGATTTCATCCTTTCCGATAACGTTGAGGAGAAGAAGCCTGAGATTCCGATCGATTTGCTCAGGAAATACATTCTATACGTTAGAAGAACTATAAAGGATGTGAAGATAGATGAGGAGGCTAAAAAGAGGCTGAAGGAGTTTTACAAGAAGCTGAGATCTATGAGCAAGGAGGATAACACGATAGCCATCACAGCAAGACAGCTCGAGGCTCTTAGAAGGCTTACGGAAGCTTCAGCTAAAGCGAGGCTGAGCAACGTTGCCACTGTTGAAGATGCGGAGAGGGCAATAAGCATATTCAGAAAGTGCTTGGAGCAGATAGCGATAGATCCGGAAACGGGCAAGATAGATATAGACTACGCCTTCACCGGCACATCTGCAACTCAGAGGGATAGGATCGCAATAATCAAGAGGATAGTGGAGGAACTTGAAGATAAGCACGAAAAAGGGGCTCCAGAGGAGGAGATAATCAGGATGGCTGAGGAAAGGGGGATAAGCAGAGAGAAGGCTGAGGAGATTCTGATGAAGCTCAAGCAGAAGGGTGAGATATATTCTCCGAGATACGGATATTACAGGGTTGTGAAGTATGAGTAGACCTCAGACCAGGAACGCATCATCACACTTCAGCGGTCCGACAGATCATCATCGGCAACGATTCTAAATCCCAATCTGCTCAAAATATTTATAGCCCATCTGTTAGGCTTTATAACGATTTTTTCACCTTCGTAAAAGAGATCCATGAGCTTAAGCATGTTGTTTACGAACTCTCTGCTAAAGGGTTCTCCAATATCGATTCCGTCATCGCTCAAATGTGCGTTCATGTTCAGCAGACGATCGCATCCGAATTCGCAGCCGGTAGATGCTAAAAACAATCCTTCCACATGCCCGAACCAGTAAACGACTATTCCCCTTCCGAATCGCTTAAGATATTCGTAATACTGCCTCCTCCAATACTGAGAGTGGACGCTCGGATCGCCGAACATGGCTTTGCTTTCTATCCATTTTACTTCGAATCCATCGATTTTCAAAGGTTTCTCAAGCAAAAAGTCCGGAGTCTTACCCCCGTTTTTTCTAAGCTCATCTT
>JALWBF010000169.1 GCA_027016055.1 Archaeoglobaceae archaeon
GCTTATATATAACGAACAGGGTGATATGCATCTACGAAGATGAGAGAGTTCTATCTGATCGAAATCGCTAAAAAAATGCTAAAAGTCGAGAGGGAAGATGTAATCGTGGGAATCGGCGAGGACGACTGTGCCGTCGTTAAAATTGGTAATAAGAACCTAGTTCTGACCGCGGATTGCTTGCACGAGAAAACCGATTTTCCGTCCGGAATAAAGCCTGAAGAAATAGGTCATTTGGCTTTAGCCGTAAATCTGAGCGATTTAGCCGGATGCGGAGCCAAGCCCTTATTCTTCCTTTATACGATAACTCTGACGAGAGATATAGATGAAGAAAAATTCAGGAGGATTTTAAGGGGTATGAGGGATCTTGCAGACAGATACGATGTTGCCGTAATCGGAGGGGATACCGACTTCGGCGATGAGTTGCATATTTCCGGATTTGCAATCGGAGAAACGGAAAGATTCGTCACTCAAAGCGGGGCAAAGGTTGGAGATCACGTATGCGTAACGGGTTTGCTCGGGAAGGCTCAGCTAAGCTTGGAACAGCTCTTCTCCGGATACGATCGCGACGAAATTGCTTATCCGGAATCCCTATTCAAGCCCGAACCGAGGATAAAGGAGGGAATCGAAATAGCGAAGCATGCGAATGCTATGACTGATATTAGCGATAGCTTGGCTGTTTCTCTCAACCTTATTGCCGAGAAGAGCGGTGTCGGAATAGAAATTTACGAGGATTATATTAAGCTCGATCATCTGCTTAGCTATGTGGATTACAACAAAGCCCTCGAACTGTTTTTATATGCCGGCGGGGATTACGAGCTCGTATACACTTCTAAGCACTGCCAGCACATAAAAATCGGGAAGGTCGTTGAGGGGAGGGGGGTTTGGTTGATCAGAAGGGACGGAAGAAGGGAAAAGATTGGATTTAAGGGCTATTCGCACCTATAGCTACCTTAATTTATCTTCGAGTATTCCTACTATTATGGATGCGTTTAAGCTTGTGGAAGATGCGGCTATGAAGATTAAGACTATGGAAGTTAGAGGTGCCGCGAGAATAGCGAAATTTGCGGCTGAAACTCTAAAGAAGTTTGCCGAACTAATAGACAAAGACTTTGACAGAAACATGAAATGGGCTGCCGAGAAGCTTATGAACACACGTCCCACGGCTGTAAGCCTGTTCAACGCTATAAACTACGTAATGGGCTACAGCGGAAGAAATGATGAGGAAAAGAAAAGGGATGCGATTAAGAGGGCAGAGGAGTTCATGAGATGGGTGGATACGGCAAGGGAAAAGATCGGGGAGATAGGGGCGAAGAGGATCAAGGACGGATACGTTATAATGACGCACTGCAATTCATCGGCAGCTTTATCCGTAATAAAGACAGCTCATCGAATGGGGAAGAGAATAGAGGTGATTGCAACCGAATCCCGTCCGAGGTATCAGGGGCATATTACGGTTAGAGAGTTAAGCGAAGAAGGAATTCCCGTTACGCTCATCGTTGATTCGGCCGTCAGATACTTCATAAACGACGTGGATTGCGTAATCGTTGGAGCGGATACGATAACAGTCAACGGAGCGCTTATAAACAAGATAGGAACATCCCAGATAGCTCTTTGCGCTAAGGAGGCGAGAGTTCCGTTCATGGTTGCGGCTGAAACATACAAGTTCAGCCCGAAAACGTTATTCGGTGAGCTCGTCGTTATAGAGGAAAGGGATCCGGAGGAGGTGGCTCCGAAGGATATTTTAAGTTTGAAGAACGTAAAAGTTAGAAATCCGGCGTTCGACGTTACTCCGAGAGAATACATCGATCTGATAATAACGGAAATAGGTGCAATTCCGCCAGAGATGGCTTACGTAATAATAAGGGAGCGTCTGGGTTATACTGGCATAAGTTACGAGGAAATCAAGGTTTCGGCAAGGCATTTCGACTAATTAGATTCGATAATTTGCATCCGCTACTAAATCCGACTACCTTCATGCTTAACGCTCTGTGTGATGTAACACTCGTCCACAACTGAATTACAGCATAGAAGGTCAAACAGAGCAGATAGGTAACCGTTCCAATTAGCAGTGCTACAGCAACGTAGTCCGGAAACATCATGTATCCGTGCAGATACATATCATGATTTCAACAAAGAAAGATATTACGTTTCCGATTTAAGAACGAATTAAAAATCTTGCGGGCTCGATCCATTCACTTTTGCATTTCGGACATCTACTCACCTTCAGCTTATCGAACGAAAATCCGCACTTTTTGCATTGAGGAGGGATCATAACCAATTCAAAACCCTTCCTCCTTAATACCTTAGCAGCCCTCATAATCGCTGAATAAACTTCGTTCTCCCTGCTCGGCTCCAATCCCAAAGCTTGGCAGATTTCCCTTGCAGTCAACCCCTCTTTATGCTTAAACAGAACATCGATAACGTCCTCGATCAGCGCCATACTCCAATTTAGTAACACATATTAAATATGCTGTGCTATCATCGAACATGGCTAAGATATATTACGATTCGGATGCGGATTTGAGCGCTCTCGACGGAAAAACAGTTGCAGTTTTGGGTTATGGGAATCAGGGAAGGGCACATGCTTTAAATCTGAAAGATTCCGGTGTTGATGTAATAGTCGGCTTATATAGGCAGAGCAAGAGTTGGAAGAGGGCTGAGGAGGATGGGCTGAAGGTTTTGGAGGTCAGCGAAGCTGTGAGGGAGGCGGACATAATAATGTTTCTGATTCCCGATATGGTTCAGCCCGAAGTTTACAGAAAGCTTGTGAAGGATCATTTGGAGGAAGGGGACATGCTTATGTTCGCTCACGGTTTTAATATCCACTACAATCAGATCGTTCCTCCGGAATGGGTCGATGTGACTATGGTCGCTCCGAAGAGCCCGGGACATCTCGTCAGGAGGATGTTCGTTGAAGGTAAGGGCGTTCCAGCCTTGGTTGCCGTTCATCAGGATTATACAGGCAAAGCCCTTGAAATAGCCTTAGCTTATGCGAAAGCCATAGGTTGCACGAGGGCGGGTGTTATCGAAACTACGTTTAAGGAAGAAACCGAAACCGATCTTTTCGGAGAGCAGGTGGATCTGTGCGGAGGTGTAACCGAACTCATAAAGGCTACGTTCGAAACCCTTGTTGAAGCCGGTTATCAGCCGGAGGTGGCATACTTCGAAGCTCTGCATGAGTTGAAGCTTATAGTCGATTTAATATATGAAGGGGGGCTTATGAAGATGTGGAATGCGGTAAGCGAGACCGCTAAATACGGAGGACTTACGAGAGGAAAGAGGATAATCAATGAGAGCGTTAGGAAGGAGATGAAGAAGATTCTAAGGGAAATACAAACCGGCGAGTTTGCGAGGGAATGGATACTGGAGAATCAAGCTGGAAGGCCTGTTTACAACAAACTGCTTGAGATGGAGCGCGAGCATTTGATCGAAGAAGTTGGTAAGAAGCTTAGAAAGATGATGCCTTGGCTTAGGGAGGAGTAATTTTATCCAAATATTTTATTAGTCTTTGATGGTTTCTTAGAGCACCAAAAGAGTTTTAAACAAAAGTTTGAATAGATGAGTTGAGCTCCGGTGGTGTAGCCCGGCCAATCATACCGGCCTTTCGAGCCGGTGACCCGGGTTCAAATCCCGGCCGGAGCACCACGCTCCGGATATTCTATCCCAAAATGCCTTATACGCAACTAAGAAATGAGAAAGAAGACGATTGACTATTATGCTAACGTCTAATCCTTCGTTCTTCAACTCTTCGTAAATATCTCTCTTTATTTTAATTCTGGCCATAACAAAATCTGGTTCTGATTGGTCGTCGTTGGTAAAATCATTACCGGTCATAACCACCGTTACCGCGGAAATAGTTTAAACCCAAACCCTTCCTCAGTTGTAGTTTCAGCTTTCATTCTATATAATTTTCCATTGTGTTCGTATTCTATGACAACTGTGGCTTTATTCTTTCTCTCATTTATGATTTTGATATCTCCAAAGATTTCCTTGATCCTTCTCCATCTACTTCCCTCACTCTCATGATACAGACTATTACAACATAGACACCACTGAATGGCTTCAAGTATGCTTGACTTTCCATGATAATTGGGACCATAAATTGCAGTCAATGTAGGAGATAAATCAAGGTCTATTCTACCTGCAATTCCCTTGAAACCTTCGATAACTACGTGTCTTAATAACATCACACAAGCCTCCTTAACTGTGGTATTATTCCTTCCTTATAATCCTCAAATCTTCGCTCCAAATCTTTTACCTTAACTTCTAGCGCTTTAATAACGTCATCAGACTTGAGAAAATGTCCTCCTGTAGCTTGCTCCAGTATTCTCCTCACTTCCTTCATCTCGTCCTCAGAAAATTCACTCTTAGCTTTTTCAATGAACTTTGAAATATCATCCATAAACCACACCCATAAAAATAGCACTTAAAAGATTTATTTTCATTACTCTTCTTATACATACGGGCTAGTCGGTGATATTCACCCATGGGCAACTTTTGACAGTTTGCTTGTTGTGTAAAACCTCTCAAGCGGAACAATTTTATAAGCTCGTAAAATTTTTATCATGTGATAACGTATTCTCATAAGGTTAGGTAAGATTTGCCCTGCAACCTTTATGATGGAGTGAAGTGAAAACACCTTTAGTAATGAGGAAGAAAGTAACTTTCCAGTTTCTTAGAAGAACGATAATAGAGGGGATCTTTGCTGGATTCATTCACATGGATCAGGTTCAACATTTCCATCTAAAGGGATAAATCAAGGAGATAGAACAAAACTAAATAACATAATCTGAGTTTACTCGAGGGTATTCCCAAATGGAAGCCCTAAGGGTGGTGGGAGGTCTAGCCTCATTACTAACTCTTCTGCAAGCAGATTTAAAAAAATCAGTAAGAGTAAACATTGATTAGTTTTCCACTGCTATCGTATAGATAAGCTGTATCGCCATCGTTATTCCATATGGCTCCATCTCCCCAATACAGCTTATTTTCAGAGTTTACACCCTTTCCGGAGTAGACATATACTGACTCATCCGGTTGAATCGTTATGTCTGGGAATGTGAAGGTATGCCCTGCCCTATCTTTGAGCTTCCATCCCTTCAAGTTCACGGGATTAGGACCGTAGTTCTTTATCACCACATATTCTCCGTTGGGATTTTCCCAGTCGTTGCCCGGAGCGTCGTAGTGAATGTAAGCGATCTTAACTCCAGATGCTTTCGGAGTGAGCGTATAAGTGCTGTAAGCCCATAAACCGATTTTATGAGTCTTAGCGTAGTTCTCAAGCTTTAGATATTCGTTCTCTTTTTCGAAAGTTCCTTCTACGTAAACCCTTGCCAATCCGTTCTTAATCAAAAGAGCGTTAAAGTCTGTTCCGTTCTCCAGATAGACATAGGCAAGATATCGACCGTAATAACCCTTCAATCCTGCCAATCTGTCGAATTCAACGTAAACCGTTCCGTGATCGAGAACTTTCTCGGCAAACTCCTTAGCTTTCAATCCCCACTTTGCCAAGTATTCAAGATCAGTTATCGAATCGTATTCGTAGGGCTTATTTCTATCAGCTTCGATTTCCGGGCAATCTACACCTAAAAGCCTAATCCTGTAAGTCTTACCGTTTATTAAAACGTCTATCGTGTCTCCATTGATTACTCGAACAACTTTAGCCTCGTATTTCTTACCAAATTCGAACTTAAACGGCGTTAACGTAGGTTTAACTTCCGAAGTCGATACTATCGTCGGCTTAACTGATGGTTTATGAGTTGGCATCGTAGGTGTAACCTTAGCTGCCGGTTTTGTTATCTTAGGTGTTAGAGCTGGAGTGACAGGCTTATACTCAGTCTGAACACATCCTAAAATCACCACAGCAAGCAAAATCGCAATTAAAGGCTTTAGCTCCATATATTTTTGTTATGTCACTCTTAAATTTTATCTGCTTAGGCTCTTATCTAACCTATTGGTAATACTTCCAGCGTTGGTTAGGTAAGAATAAATTGTGGTAAACAAATTTTCCTTCCTGCGTATAAAGGTATGAAGCTATTACCTCAATGGATGAACATGATAGAGAAGAAGGAAATGAGGTAGTGTTTTGCAGGCACGAGAGGAATTTTTACATAAAGATGAAATAAAATTTATAATCAAAGTCTATGTCGAACATCTCAATCTTATTAATTTTCTTAATTCCTCTTTTATACCTTTAGCTCTTCATAAATAGCCTTCGAAAGTTCGATTTCGTTCATCAGAACGGTATTAGAATTAAAAAGATATCAGAGTTCATTTATCTTTGCCTTTATAGCACTCATCAGCTTCTCAGCAACAACCTTGCCATCAACCTTTCCTCTGAACTCCTTCATAACCAAGCCCATCAGAGGCTTGAACGCATGCTCTCTTCTCTCCCTTATGAGTTCGATCTTCTCCTCCACAAGCTTAGCGATGAACTCATCCAAATCCCCGGCTTTGCTTAGAGATTCCAAGATTTCATCAACTCTGGCATTCGGATTTTGGCAGAATATCTTCAAAACTTCCTCAGCTCCCTCCTTAGCGATCTTTCCATCCGCAATAAGCTCAAGTGCGATCCTGAAGTGCCTCTCGTTGAGAACATCGATGTTGTATCCCTCCTTCTTCAGCTCAGCCGGAATTATGTGCAGAACTCTCGCGACGATGGTCGGAGCGATCTTTTCCGCGAACTCTTCAAAAAGCTCGTAGTATTCGGAATCCGCTATGGTGTAAGCCAGATCGTAGCTTAAGCCGTATTTCTCAGCGTATCTCTTTGCCCTATCCTCTATCAGCTCCGGAATCTCAACATCGAGCAGTTCTTTCGTGATTTTAACCGGAGGAACGTCAGTTTCCGGATACATCCTCGCCGCTCCGGGTAGGGGTCTTAAATAGGAAGTCGTTCCGTCCTCATTCGCCTTCCTCGTCTCTTCCGGGACTCCGATTAGACAATACTC
>JALWBF010000170.1 GCA_027016055.1 Archaeoglobaceae archaeon
TGAGTACACAGAATCACTTGACTCCCTGACTCTGATAAACCAACAAAAGAATCAAACAAGGATCTTTGTGCTTGCGGATGCAAATATAGTTCCGGTTCTTCAAATATAAAATACCTAGAATTTGAGACCTTTCGAGTTCCCGAGGCTACCTCTTCTTCGTTCTCTGCTGCAGCGATTGCCCGTTTAGCTACAACCTTAATTAGCGCAACCGTTAAAGCTCTTTGCAGTCCGTGGCCCTTTCGTTTAATGTCTGTTCTAACCCCATCATCGACCCATACTTGGGTGTTGGCCTTGAAGACATTTTCAATATCAGGCGCACTAACCTCAATATCTACTTTAGCACCCCACGAAACCAATTCGTCAGTTAGCTCTCTCTCAAAATCGGAAAGTTGTTGTGGACGTTCAGTATTATCGTTGCCTTCGTGATCTCTTTTGTTGAGTGTAGAAAATAGCTTTCCAAGTTTTTCTTTGGTTTCCTTCCAGTCTTCATTATGTTCAGACATCAAAGCAACCACATCAGCATACAGTTTGCCGAATATGCTAGATTCCTTTGTTGTAAAATCATCCGAAGCTTCTTTGACGGCAGGAATGAAATAAACCTCACCAAATATTCCCTTTGCAACGGTTTTCAGCCCAAGAAAATTAGTGCTTTCCAATTCAAAACTAAATTCAATATTGTCCCTGTTTTGATCGATATACGAGTTTTGTGCATCGATAATAATCTGCTTGGATAGGCGACCAGAATCAGGAAGAAACGGATGCAATGGAAGGCTACTTGCAAGCTCTCGTCTTGTATAAGCTGACGCATTTGCTTCTTGCAGCCATTCTTCCACAGGGTTTTCTATATAACCACGATATTCGAAGCTGCCTCCTAAGTATGCTGTTTTTCTAACAACGATTTTCCCTTCGGAGGTTAAGTATTTTTTAAATGTTGTCTTGTCAGAATCATCAAGATCGCCAAACTGTATCTCAACGAACAGCTCGTTTGAGCCGTGAAAAAAATCCAAGTCTTGGTGTTTTATTTCCCCAAAGAAAAATAGAACTGAGGACAACAAGTTTGATTTGCCGTGATTGTTCTGACCGATGATTACCATCAAATCTTGAGCCTGGAGTTTTTCTTCTTTTATTGATCTCCAGTTCTTTATCCATATTTTCTCAATTTTCACAATCACTCCTTATGGCCCGTTATCTCGGATGCTGTGCATCCGAGATAACTTTATATTAATATCAAAAATTATACCAATTATTCGTCTATTTCTACAAAAGTAGTTAATTTTGCAAGTTTTTCAGTAGATATCTCAATAACAATTAAAAAAAATTTAAATCTCGTATATATACTGTGCCCAAATTGTGCCCAAAAATGAATATTTTTAACAGTTAATAAAATTTGACAGAGTTACGAAAGCCCGATTTTATGGTCTTTTTTGGTTATTATTTGCTTTACTTATGGCATCCTCCTCCCGCAACCAATCCTCACGAAGTTCAATCTTTTGACCTAAAGAGATCTACCACACTACATTTAATTCTCTGATTCTATACTTTTGAAAATTGCACTTTCATTTGAACCGGCAGCATCAGTTATCTGCAAGGTACTCGTGCGCCATGTAGCTGCTGCGGGTATATGGGGAGCTTTTGATATATCGAAACCCCATCTTCATGCCCTCTTCTCGGAAAAAGTCGAAGCGCTTGGGCTCTACATACTCCACGACCGGCACGTGGGAGTCGGACGGCGCCAGATACTGCCCTATGCTTAGCAGTCTGCAGCCGGTATCGAGGAGATCCTGCATCAGTTTCAAAACCTCCTCATCCTTTTCGCCGAGGCCGAGCATGATGCCGCTTTTCGTTGCCGTCTCCGGGTTGAACGAATGCAGCTTTTCGAGTACCCGAAGCGATCGTTCGTACTTCGCCCCTTTTCGGATATGGTAGAGGCGCGGCACCGTTTCGAGGTTGTGCCCCACTATTTCCGCCCCGCTTTCGGCTACAAGTTTGAGAGCCTCCTCTTTTTCATGCAGGTCGGGTATAAGCA
>JALWBF010000171.1:0-5104 GCA_027016055.1 Archaeoglobaceae archaeon
CATGTGCAAGGGAGATCTTAGACTGGAGGTTGAGGAAGAAAATGAGGAGGAGATTATTTCCGGTAAGCTCATCTGCACGAAATGCGGAACCGATTATCCTATTGAAGACGGGATTCCGGTTATGCTTCCACCGGAATTGAGGAAGTGATGATCATGAAATACATTTTTGTTACTGGCGGAGTAATGAGCGGTCTCGGAAAAGGTATCACAGCCGCATCAATCGGAAGATTGCTCGTGGATATGGGCTACAAGGTGGTTCCGATAAAAATCGATCCATACATCAACATCGACGCCGGAACGATGAACCCGTTCCAGCACGGTGAAGTTTACGTTCTTAAAGACGGAACTGAAGTTGATTTGGATTTGGGGCATTACGAACGTTTTATTGGCATCGAATTAACCGGAGAGCATAACATAACTACCGGCAAGATATACAGAAACGTCATTGAGAAGGAAAGGAAGGGAGAATATCTGGGGCAGACCGTTCAGATAATACCTCACGTCACGGATGAGATAAAATCTTGGATCAGAAGAGTAGCTGAGAAGAGCGGTGCGGATATATGCTTGGTCGAGATAGGAGGGACAGTCGGAGACATAGAGGGGATGCCTTTCTTGGAGGCGATAAGACAGATGAAGAATGAGGAGAAGGAAGAGGATTTCATGCTCGTTCACGTCACCTTAGTTCCTCTCGATAAGGGCGGGGAACAGAAGACGAAGCCGACTCAGCACAGCGTGAAGGAGCTTAGGAGCATAGGTTTGCAGCCGGATGTTATAGTTGGAAGGTGCGTCGAGAAGCTACGCCCGGAAACGAAGAAGAAGATATCACTGTTCTGCGACGTTCCGGTTGAAGCCGTAATAAGCGATGAGGATACGGATGAGATATACGAAGTTCCTCTGAAGTTCAAGGAGGAAGGGCTTGACAGATATCTGCTTAAGAGACTTAAGCTTGAGAAGAAGGAGGAGAGAACTGAATGGGCGGAAATGGTTCGAAGGCTTAAAGAATTGAAGGAAGAAGTAACAATTGCGGTGGTTGGAAAATACACTCACGTCAGGGATTCATACATAAGCATCAGGGAAGCGTTAAAGCACGGCGGAATCGAAGCCGAATGTAAGGTTAAAATCCTCTGGATCGAAAGCGAGGAGCTCGAAAAGCGTGATGAGATAGAGATAGATGCTGACGGAATACTCGTTCCGGGCGGTTTCGGGAAGAGGGGTGCGGAAGGTAAGATCAAGGCGATTCAATATGCAAGAGAGAACGACATTCCATTTCTGGGCATATGCTTCGGATTCCAGCTTGCAGTAATCGAGTTTGCGAGGAACGTAATTGGATGGGAGGATGCAAACAGCAGTGAGTTGGCTGAAACCGATCATCCCGTAATCGATCTGCTGCCGGAACAAAGAAAAATCGATGCGCTCGGCGGAACCATGAGACTTGGAGAGATAGAGGTAACCCTAGTCCCGGGAACGATGGCTCATAAGTTATACGGAAAAGAAAAGATATACGAGAGGCACAGGCATCGTTACGAGGTTAATCCGGAGTATAAGGATGACTTGGAGAAACACGGGCTTGTGATATCCGGCTATTCCGACAACGGAAGAAGGGTCGAAATAATCGAATATCCGAAGAACAGATTCTACTTGGGAACGCAGTTCCATCCCGAGTTCAAATCCCGTCCCTACGCACCTTCTCCGCCTTTTGTGGGCTTCGTCAAAGCGGCTTTGGAGTTCAAACGACAAAGGTTATAAATAATGAATTTGGGGGTTTTGGGAATGATGTATAGGAACACATATCTGGATAAAGTCGGAGAGCTATTGCAGAAGGCTATGGAAGTCGCTAACGACATTGAAAGCGCTGTGAAGGAACTTACGGATGAGGAGAAGATAAAGGAAATGTTCAGAAACGATGTCGAATTTATAATGGATAAGTTCTACGGCGGAGATATAACCGACAAGGAAGCTCTGAATAATCTAAAGATGCTTAAGATCTACGCGATCTCACAGCTCAGCAAACATTTCAAGCGAATCGTCGAGGTTCTGGATGATTTGGAGAAGAAAGTTAAAAAGTTGAAGGAGGAGGTATCGAAGCAAGAGGTGATGGCTGACATCGTTGAGGATATCGTAAATACGATTAGGAAGGCTGAGATGGAGCTAAAATATTAGAGTAACTCCAAGCTTCTGAGAACCTCCTCCACCTTTTTGGTTTTTTCTTCATCCAACTCGACTAGAGGCAATCTCGGTTTTCCGGCCGGCAATCCCATCAATTCGAGGGCTTTTTTCACCGGAATCGGATTCGTGTCGATGAAGAGAACTCTGAAGAGCGGCATAAGTCTGTAATGGAATTCCCTCGCCTTTTCTATATCTCCCTCCTTAAACGCCAAATACATCTCCTTCATTAGGTGTGGAGCGACGTTTGCGGCTACGCTTATAACGCCTTTGCCACCGAGCATGAGGATAGGCAATGTTAAGAAGTCGTCTCCGGAAAGTAGAACGAAGTCGTCGGGCGTTCTGTTTATGATCTCGCAGATCTGCTTCAGATTTCCGCTGGCTTCCTTAATGCCTATTATGTTGTCGAAATCGTTCGCCAACCTTTCAACGACATCAGGCGTTATGTTGCAAGCCGTTCTGCTTGGAACGTTGTAGATTATTATCGGAATCGATATCTCCTCAGCTATCTTCTTGTAGTGCTGGTAAAGTCCTTCCTTGTTCGGCTTGTTGTAGTAAGGCGTTATGAACATCGCAGCATCAGCACCGGCTTTTTCCACCTCCTTTCCCAAGAACACCGCTTCTCTCGTCGAATTGGATCCCGCTCCGGCGATAACGGGAACGTTTGCAACTTCGCACACGTATTTAACTACTTCGATGTGCTCCTGATAGCTCAGCGTAGCGGATTCGCCCGTCGTTCCGGCCGGCACGACAGCATCGACGTGCTTCTCGACGTAATCCAAGAGCTTCGCTATTCCTTCATAGTCTACGTCGAAGTTCTCCTTGAAGGGCGTTACGAGGGCGGGAATTATGCCTTCAAACATTTACCCACCCTCTGTTAACCTTTCTCGTTATATAACCCGCCACCCTGTTCCTAACCCTCTTGCTCTTTATGTTCGTAAGCTCTTGGACGAGCTTCTTATTTACGTCGAAATCTCCGGTCCAGATGTCCGGATACTTCCTGAGCAACTCCATCGCTATGTTTTTAATATAAGCCGGCTTAACCGTTCCCATTCAACCACCTCCCCTTCGATTTAGATAGCATCCTATTTAAGTTTTCCCGACCGAAATAAATTTTTTAGTTTCGATTCCTGATGTTTTATGCAAGCAAGGATGGTGGATATCTCTGCTAAGAGCGACGTTATAAGGATTGCTGTAGCTGAGGGTTTTATAAAGCTTAGGAAGGAGACGGTTGAAGCGATAAAGGAAGGTAAAACTCCGAAAGGTGACGTTCTCAATACTGCAAGCATAGCGGCAATATTGGCTGTTAAAAAAACACCTGAAATTATTCCGATGTGCCATCCGATTCCGATAACCTCTGTAAGCATCAATTTCGATATTGAAGATGAAGGAGTTAAGGTCGTTTGCACCGTCAAGTCTTTCGGTAAAACCGGTGTTGAGATGGAAGCTTTAACAGGCGTAAGCGTTGCCTTGCTTACGATTTGGGACATGGTTAAGTCCATGGAAAAGGACGAAAGCGGGAACTATCCCAATACGGCTATACAATGGATAAGGGTTGTTGAGAAGAGAAAGGAGAAATAGAACTAAACGTAGCCCCTTCTCACGACTTCCAAAGCTATTGAACGGTTGTGAACTGCCGTGGCTATCAAAGCACCTTCGCATCCGATCTCCTTAAGCCTGTGAAGATCTTCGATGGAACCAACACCTCCGCCGGCGAAAACGGGGTTTTCCGACAGATCTATAGCCTTTTCGATGGTTTCCAGATCCAAAGAGCAACTGCCGATTCTATCGAGTGTTAGAACTATTAAGCCGAGCAGGCTGAAGGTGTTTAGATATTCGATCATGCTTTCGATTTCCAAGTTGCTGTTCGAAAGCAATCTGCCTTCTTTGATGTCCAAGCTAACGAATACCGGAATTCGAACTTCTTCAAGCTTACTCATATCGAAAGTTTCCGTTCCCAATACCGGCGTGAATTTTAAGCCGTTAAGCTCCTCCGGATTTTTGAATCCGCAATCGGCGATGAGATGCTCAACCTTATCTGCAAGGATCTCAACCGTTCCGATATTGTTACCTTTGCCCATTATTTTATCCAAATCCGCAACGTATAGAAACTTCGGCTTCACAGCTTCAACAACGCCGATCGGATCATCGACATCGACGATTCTGCTAAATCTGCTGATGGGATAGTAGTTTCTTCTTACACCTCCGAAAGCCCGAACGACTTTGCCGTTCATTATGTCGATGACGAAGTATATACGCATATCAAAAGCTATTGGAACGGTTTTATAGCAGTTTTCAGACGTTGTTATATGAAGGTCGGCATAATAGGTGCGAGCGGTTACACGGGATCGGAGCTTCTGAGGCTTCTCGCTCTGCATCCGAAAGCCGAAGTCGTTGCAGCTACATCTAGGAGATTGGCTGGAGAACCGATCTGGAAGCTTCACAAGTTCCTTAAGGGATTTTACGATTTGAAGTTCGTAGAGCCGGATATTAAGAATTTGGAAGAATGCGATGTTGTCTTCACAGCCGTCCCGCATGGGGAAGCTATGAAATACGTGCCGCAGCTGTTGGAAGTCGGAATTAAGGTTGTAGACCTCTCTGCTGATTACAGACTCGACAGGGAAACTTACGAAAAAGTTTACGGAAGAAAGCACGAAGGATACAGAAATGCCGTTTACGGGTTGACTGAGCTGCATAGGGAGGAGATAGCCAAAACAGATTTGGTTGCGAATCCCGGTTGCTATCCAACCGGAGCGATCTTAGCGGTTGCGCCTATTGCTGAGAACGCCGAAATAATAGTGTTCGATGCCAAGAGCGGAATAAGCGGAGCCGGAGTGAAGGCAACGGAGTTCACACATTATCCGAATCTTCACGAAGCCATAGTTCCTTATAAGGTTACAAACCACAGACATTACTGGGAGATAGTTCAGGAGCTGAGCAG
>JALWBF010000171.1:5114-19818 GCA_027016055.1 Archaeoglobaceae archaeon
AAATAACAGGGTGGTGATATCTTCAGCCATCGACAACTTGGTGAAGGGTGCGAGCGGTCAGGCTATTCAGAACATGAACGTCATGTTCGGGTTGGATGAAAAGATCGGCTTGGAATTTCCGCCGTTGTTTCCCTAATCAGCTTTATCGGATTCCATCATCTTCCTGAAGTTTTCTTCGACCCTTCTTTTTACTTCGTCGTAAAGGCTGTTTCCGTAGGAATCGATCGCAACGATGCAGGGACCGAACATCTCTACCTCGAAAACCCATATTGCTTCCGGCATACCCAAGTCGAGCCAATGAACTTCTTTAACCCTCTTTATCGCATTCGCAGCCAAAGCTCCGGCTCCGCCGGTATAGGCTAAATAGACTCCCTTCCCTTTTATCTCCTCGCTTATATCCATTCCTCCCTTTCCTACGATCACTATCGAATCTACGTAATTCAGAAGCTCCTTCGTTGCTCTGTTCATCCTCGCGGAAGTAGTAGGACCCGCTGATATTACAATCCAATCTTTGCCTACTTTTTGAACGAGGGGACCGCAGTGATATATTACGGCGTTGTTGAAGCTAATCGGTAATTTTTTCCCGCTCTTTATGAACTCCAAAGCCCTTACGTGAGCTTTATCCCTTGCCGTAATTATCTCTCCGCTTATGTAAACGATTTCCCCGACTCTGAGCTTTCGAACGACATCCGAAGAAACTGGAGTCGATATCTCCATAAAATCACCTCAGAACGGCCGAAGCCCTTCTGTTAGCCCAACATTGGATGTTCACGGCAATAGGTAGAGATGCCGTATGACAGTGTCCGTATTCGATTAGGACGGCTAAAGCGGTAATCCTTCCGCCCAATCCCATCGCTCCGATGCCCAATCCGTTTACAGCGTTTAGTATTTCGAGTTCGAATTCGTTCATATCGTTCACGTTCCTAAGCAGAGCCTTCTTTGCAAGCTTGGCGCAACCTTCAAACGTTGATCCGATTCCGACGCCGACGAATATCGGCGGACAAGGTTTACCGCCAGCATTTTTAACGACTTCAACTACGAAGCGCTTTATCTTATCAACATCGCTCGGTAGCATCATCTTCAAAGCCGAGCAGTTCTCGCTTCCGGCTCCTTTCGGCATAACAGTGATCTTAAGCTCATCCCCATCAACGAGATCTACGTTTATCTGCGGCATGTGCATTCCGATGTTGTTTCCCGTATTCTCCCTCGTAATCGGATGAACGGCATTCGGGCGAAGGGGAACCTCCTTAGTTGCCCTCACAACCCCCTCTTTAATAGCCTTAACGAGATCGAAATCCAAGCAGAGCTCCTTTCCAAGTTCTACGAACACGATCGGCAGTCCGGTATCCTGACACATCGGAATTTTCTTAGTTTTCGCTATCTCGATGTTCTTTAGGATGGCTTCTAAGTTCATTTTGGCGATCTCGTTGTCTTCCTCTTCATAGGCTCTCTTCAAAGCCCGAACTACATCATCGCTTAATTCGGTTTCAGCTTTTTTGAAAAGCTCCACTACGGTTTCAACGACTTCATCGTAAGTTGGCATGCTTGCTTTTATGCTCAAAGACTTTTGAATCATTTGGTTCCTACAACTTCGGATTCAGGTTCTTAATACTGTATAAAGTTAAAATTTTCACACCGTATCTTCCTTCGGCTTCCCTTCTCACTGCTTCTATCTTATCCCTTGAGTCCGCGTGAACCATGAAGTATAAGGGGAAATTCCAGCCTTCTGGAACTTCCCTCTCAACCAAATGAGTTATCTGCGGAAAATCGTTTACCAGCTTTAAAGCCAATTTTTCAGCCTCCTCGGGCTCGATCTGAACCATGTTCATCCCGTTCTCTTTAAATCCGATTTTGCTCTCCCTCAAAACCCCGCTGAAATCCCTGACGACTCCCTTCTCGATTAGCTCCGCTATCAAATCCACCAACTCGGATACCTTATAGCCGTATCTATCAGCAATTTCCTTGAAAGGTTTCTCCTCTATCGGCAATTTCCTCTCAAGTTCGAAAAGCATCTTCTCCGGAATCCCGAGCTCTTCGACCTTCGGAACTTCGTCCCTTTCCAATCCCTTTTCGCTCCATGATATGCCTTTGAACAGATCGTATTTCACATCCATCTTGTAAACCTTCTTGCTCGGCAGAAACAGGTAGTCCTTAATCCCGCATCTCCCTGCAATATCTTCAACGATTCTGAGCAGTTCCCCTTTATCCCTGCCCTTAAACGTGAACCATATCTTGTATCTCTCATGATCCCTCAGAAAGTTGTGCTTAAGACTAATGCTGTCTATAGATTCGTTTATTATCCTTGCTATCTTCGAAACTTCATCATCCCTACAGGCGAAAGCTACGAGGACAGCTTTTCCTATCCGCTTAAAAGCCTTGTAGTTCAGATTTGCCCCAATTCGTTTGATTATGCCTTTTTGCTTAAACTCCCTGAGCTTTTCAATCACTTCTTCAGCTTTTAAACCCAAATTCTCGGCTAAATCAACGAAGGGTTGCTCAGTCAACGGAAGCTCGTATTGAACGCTCATCAGAATGCATTTCTCCGAATCGCTGAACATGAAACCACCTAAAACTGGATTTTCACCAAGCTCTCATCTATCTTTCTCTTTCCGGAAACATACTCTTCTACAAGCTTCTCCGCCAAATTCTGGGCTTCATCGACCTTTCCCTCTTTAACGAGTCTCCTGAATTCTTTGTCCGCACTTATAACGAAGTATAGCTTCATCCTAAGCTGAACCGGCACGTTGTGCGATTTCATAAACCTCTTCAGATGTTCCATAGCCTTCAGGAAGAATATCGTCTCCTCGTCCTCCTCAAGCATTCTCCTAAAAGCTTCTTTAACCTTTCTTGCCACTATCCCGCTCTTTCCTTCGGTGGTTACAGCGAATCTTATCCCTTCGACCTCATCTTCGAACGGAACCACAACTTCGGTTCTTTCGGCATCGTTCGCTAAGTTTACGAGAGTTTTGTGCTTCTTGGCGATTTTCAAAACGATATCGTTTACCTTAAGGCTGGGAATTGCCACAACTACGAGATCGCTGTCTGAGATAAGGTTTTCCAGTAGCTCCTCGTCGAACGCGTCTCCTTTGATCAGCTCAACCTTTCCATCTTTCGCCAATTTCCTTAGCTCGTCGCTAAATTCCAAGCTCAAAACCCTAACCTTTGCTCCGGCTTCCAAGAACTTCCTGGCTCTAACTGTTCCGACACCTCCACCACCGATGACAAGGACTTTCTTATCTTCGAATTCTATGTAAAGTGGAATTCTCATTTTAACGGATAAGGCTAAAATGATTTAAAATATTATCGTGTTCCATGGATTCGATAATCGAAATATCATTGAAGGTGGGATTTAAGCATCCGGAGGAGATCGTAAAAACCCTCGGGATAGGTAACGTTAGGTGCGATGTTGACGTTGATAGTATCCTTAATTCTCCCCTTCTTCCTCCCCTCTCATATACCGACGACTGCATGAGGTTTATAACTCTGTTGAGATACTGGAAAGGGAAATATGTTGCTAAGGAGTGCGCAAAAGCCTATAGAAAGGTGATTAGAGGAAGCTTAAAGGAGAAGGAGGAGTTCTGGTGGAGCTTGCAGGAGTTGCTCTATAGAGTTAAAGCGGATGTGAGAGTAATCAGAAGATACTTCAGAAGACTGAAAAGGAACTATCGAAGAATTCTGAAATCGAGGGAGAAGATAGAAAAGATAATAGCGGTGTGGGTTCTTCCGCCATACATAGAACTCTTCGCGGGTTTGCTTCCTCCAAGAGATGCGATTAGAGTCGTAAAATTTGCTATAGATTCGCTAATTCAAAAGTCGGATTACTTCGCGAGGTTCAATGTTTCAGTCTTCGACTTAGTGTTTAAACTGTTCGATGGCTTATACAAGATCGTCCTAACAGATTCACTTCCAAGGGACAAGTTCAGGATGATGATCGATTTCGTGAGGTTTTACATTGGAATGGTCGAGATGTCTTTAGTATGTGGCAAGGATTCTGTCGATCCACCTTTTGATCTCCCCTTTGGGAAGGACACCGATTAACGCATCTACGGGCTTACCATTTTTGAAGAATATCAGCGTGGGAATTGCTGAGATACCGTAGCTTATTGCAATATCTTTGGCTTCGTCAACGTTCAGCTTGGCAAATACGACCTTTCCCGTATATTCCTTTGCAAGTTCATCGATAATCGGTGCAAGAATTTTGCAGGGTCCGCACCACTCAGCCCAAAAGTCAACGACCACATTCTCATTGCCATTAATAACCTCTTCGAAGTTGTTGTTATCGACCTTTATGGGCTTTATCATCTTTTTCATCAACTCCTCCATCTTTTTCTTCCTTATCTTTTCAATCTCATCCATCATTAAAACCTTTGCATATATTCCTTATTAGGTATTTCGATTGTTAACAACGACTTTATAAAGTCTGTTGCAGAGATACTCTAAATGAAGGTGGTTGGAATCGATGAAGCGGGAAAAGGACCGGTGATAGGTCCAATGATCGTTTGCGGTGTTTTGTGCGAAGAATCGGATTTGCCAAAATTGGAGCGATTGGGAGTCAAAGATTCGAAGAAACTAAAGCCGGAAAAAAGAAGCGAATTGGCGGAAGAGATTAAAAAACTTTGCAAGATTTGTCTGATCAAGGTGACTCCGGAGGAGATAGACAAGTCCGATAACATAAACGATCTGCTTAGAGAGAGTTACATTAAGATCATAGAAAAGCTTGATCCGGATTTGGTAATCGTTGATAGCCCGGATGTAAAACCGGAAAGATTAAAGGAGTTTTTGGAGCGAATGACTGGTAAAAAAGTTATATCGAAGCATAAAGCCGATGAGGAGTTCGTAGTGGTTGCAGCAGCTTCGATCGTTGCTAAAGTTGCGAGAGATGCGGAAATCGATAGACTTAAGCGGGAATACGGTGATTTCGGTAGCGGATACGCAAGCGATCCAAAGACGATTAAATTCTTGGAGGAATGGATAAAAAGCGGAAAGATCCCGCCAATCGTTAGGAAGAGGTGGAGAACCGTCGAAAGGCTGAGTCAGCATTCGCTCGATGAGTTTATCTTTTAATCTTAAATTAAAGCTGTTACTACCCCCAAACGGAAGAGTTATAAATTCAGAGTATCAACTTCTTTACGGGACCCGTAGCCTAGCTTGGATAGGGCGTGGGCCTCCTAAGCCCAAGGTCGCGGGTTCAAATCCCGCCGGGTCCGCTATATTGTTATTTCCGAGTTTTAAGTGTTCTAAGACTTTTATCTCGAAAAATGCGGATAGGTTACCGATTTTTCGCTTAGCTAACTCTATCAGATTTTTATCTACCCATAGTGTTAATTTTGTCTTATTGCTTTTCGGTCTAGCCATAGCTAACTATACGTATAGCTTCTATAAAAGCTTTTCTAAAATGTAGCTTACAGCTTAACTTAGATAACTATATTTTTTAGCTACAGCAATAGCTAAGCTATAATGTTATAGCTTTAGCAATAAGCATAAGCTATTTTTATATATCGCTTTAGTAGAATTGAGCTATTGCAGGATTTTAGCTTAAGCTTAGTAATTTCACATATCCTACTGTAAAGCCATATCATGAGCTTTAAAAGAAGATCTCTCGTAAGAGCTACAGCTAAATAAAGCTCTATGATAGCTTTAATAGGACTCTCTCATAGCTCCTTTCAAGGAAATAAATTTTATTAGCAAAGTAGATATTTTTCCAGAGAAGAGTTTTAACTTTTTACTCTCTTCTTAACTCTTTTTGATATCTCATATATAGATCGCTCGGCTGGGCTGGGGCGGGCTGGCTATTATATACGTAGCTTATACGCTTATGCTAAATAGCTATTGCTAAATAGTTATAATTAGCTAATAATACATAGCTTAATAGCTACAGCTATTAATAATAGCTATCTTATTTTAGTTCTTATTTTAGTAGCTATATATAAGCCAGCAAGCCAGCTGGACTGAGCGGGCTGTTATAGTATGAGAAATATTAGAGAGTAAAGAAGGGTAATAAGGAGAGTTATAGGCTAAAGGAAAATTATAAGTTATGCTAATATTATTCTGTTCCTTGAAAGAAGGTTTAGAGTGTTTGTTTAAGATTTGCTGATTAGCTAATTAGCTTGGATAGCTTGAATATACAAACAATAATACAAGAATATGTCTAAAATTAGACATAGTTTAAAATTTTCTTAAGCCTATTATAAACGGTAGCTCTGCTTATTCCAAGCTTTTTAGCTATTTCAGTCTTGCTATAGCCTTGTTCTAACAGCTGAATGATCAATTCGTCCAGATTATCCTTGCTAACTATTATGCTATCTTCGGATATTATAGACTGTCTAACTTTGTCTAACTTCTGTCTAACAGCTTCCCTTCTCTTAGCATCATATAGCTGCTTTATCTCATCTGGATAATAAAGAGGGTAGACATCATAGGCTTTCTTCTTGATTATGGGCTGGAATAGTGGAGATAGGCTAAATCGGTAAATCTTAGCCACTCTCCAGTTTTCTACGTCAATGTTATAGCCTTGCTTCCTCAACTGACAGTATAGCTTTGAATCTATGTAGCAAACCTTAATCCTGAGCATAATCTCCTTGCTGATCCTGCTTAGCAGGTTGTCAGCTGGAGTAGTGAATATGACAGCTGAACAAACAGTTCTTATGATGTCGAAGAATTCCGCAAATTCGAGCTTATCTTCTTGCCACCATCTTCCCTTTCCAAGCCATAAGCCAGCATCATCCATTATAATTAGCTTAAGCCTCTTCTCTTCTTCTAATGCCGAGAATAGCTTATCTATAGCTTCATTAGGATTGAAAAATAGATGATCTAAAGCTTCGTGCCAGCTTCCATAGACTTCCTTAGCTACATGCAAAGCATAGCTTGTTTTACCCATGCCCTGTGGACCAAAAATTAAAGCTGAGATAAAACCCTCTCTCTTGTAAGCTCTCTCAATCAAATTGCTCAAGATCACGGATATCGACCTCCTTATCTTCTTTAGCAATAGCTACAGGAATCTCCTTGAACTTCTTAATCAATCCCTTCTCTACAAGCATTGTTAGAATGCCAGCTCTTATGCTGTCCATTTTTAGAATTAAAAGAGCTATTTCTGATGGATTTGGATTAGCATTGGGATTGCCTTCATATTGGTAGGCTAAGATAGCTATAGCTCTTGCAACATTTGAACCCTTGTAGATTAACTGCTTGTTCTCAATTGGATCAAATAGAGACATCTTGAAGTCATTTAGAAACTCTGGCTCTATCTTCTTGACTAAAGAAAGCGTCTGGCTTAAAATCAAAGCTTTGAATCTCAGCGATTTAACTACGCTATAAAGATTATCCAATTGCATTATTCTTTCAGCTATAAGCTCTTTGGTATTAGTCGATAGCTCTCCTTCGCTCTCTGGCTTATCTTCATATATTACATCCTTTGGCTTGGGATCATCACCTTCCTTTTCCTTAAAATATGCTCTGTAAGTAGCTATTAGCACTCTATCACCTCCTTGTAATCTCTTCTATACTCACTCTCTGAGCTTCTAAGAATTTTCTCTCTATGAACTTATCCTCTAAGCTCTTCTCGTAAACAACATCATATGCAAGCTCTATCATTCTCTTGATAGCTTCTACATCATCTTCTATTTTGAAAAACCTCTTTAGGACTTCCAGCTTATAAGCAAGCTCCAAATCAAGCTTTACCTTAACTTTCTTCACTCCATCACCTCCTTAAGCTATTGCTTCAGCTTTAGCTTTAGAACTACTAACTTCGAGCTTTCCAAAATAGCCAGTCATATCATACTCCTTAACTTCTAAGCTAACATCATAAGGCAGTATAACAGCTATGCCAGCTTCTACAAGAGGCTTAGCATTAGCTTTTGGAATTCTGATTGTAGCTCCTTCATAGGGAATTGCATAGACTTTGCCATCAACTCCTACAAAGCTTCTAAGCTTTGGGCTAACATAATCGATTATTTTAACCGTAACATACTCAATAGCTGAGCTTTCGGCTTGCTTAGCTTCGGTTATATCATTAGCTTGCTCTGAAAAATTAGAAGAATCTTCAGCTTCTTTTTCAGCTGGCTCATTATCTCCAAAAGCTAAATCTATGCTGTTTGCTTTTATGCCAGTAGCATAGCCTAAATCAAAGCTAATATCCTCTGGCTTATCATCTTCCCAGAATAGCTTAGGCTTTTTCTCTTTTAAAGGTATTTTAGCTGATTCTTCAGCTTCTGGCTTAGCTAAAGAAATATTAGAAGTCTTAGATTCTACTATAGCTTTCCAGAAAGTAGATTCTCCCTTTACCAGCTTCTCAATAGTATAATCATCAAGATCTAAGTTAAATATCGTTAGCACAGCCTTTAAGCAATTGAAATGATAATCTTCTTGGCTCTCTACCTTCTTAGCTGGAGCTACTTTCTTAACTTCAGTTCTAAGTAGCTCTATTAGTCCTCTGCTAACAGCGGGATTAAGATAGCTGACTAAGTTAGAGCCGTTATAGTTCAAAGCCTTATAGATCTGCCAGCTAACGTTTAGGAATTCCACATAGCTAATCCTTTCAATGAATGGAGCTGGATAGTCAATTCCATAATCTCTAAGCAAGTTCTCAAGCTTCTTTCTCGCATTACTTTCATAGCTGGATAAGTCAGCTACTGGCAACTCTTGATTTCTTATATTGCCCATAAAGCATAGCCCTACATAACGCTTGAAGTCTGAAGCTTTAGAGCTTGAGCTTTCTCTCTGCCATATTCCGTTATCCATGCCAGATAGCAGAATCTCATAGCTCTCCTTGAAGTCTTGCAGTCTTTGACCGCTTAGCTTATCAAACTCATCAATGAATAGCACATCATAGTAGTAAGCTAAGCCATAGCTTCCTAAGCTGGCATTATAGATTAGCTTAGTCCTCTTTGGCAATACTCCACAGTAATAGCCGTTTGATAGCTCAGCTAACAGCTTAGCTGATTCTGTTTTTCCTAATCTCGGACTTGTAAACTGCACTACGTGAATAGCTTTCTCATAAGGCTTGAATATGCTTAACAGCTTAGGCAAGATAACAGCCTTAACCTCTGGCTCTGGCTTATATCCTAGAGCATAGCAGAGTAAATCTAATGGATTGTATTCTTGCAGTAGCTCTTTAGCTGTTTCTAAGTCCTTCTCGGCTGTGTAAATTTCAAGCTGATCTATCTTATAGCTCTTACCGTATTTTCCTATTACCTTAGCCTTAGCGTAAAAGCTACAGCCTTCAAATTCAATTAGCAAATCTAATAAATCATCTGTTAGCTCTATAGCCAGCTTGCCAGCTTTGGTTTTGAAGTAAACTACATCCTTGCCAAGCTTTATAGCTTCTGGCTTGAATATTATACTCTGTTGCTTTCTGCAAGCTCTTTCAAGCTTTAGCTGATCGTTAGCCCTATCCATTAGCTCCTTTAGTTTTAGCTGTTTTTCTTCGCTGAATGCTTGGAAAGTTATGATAGCTGAATCGTCCAAGCCCTCTACATATTTATGTAAGCTAATAAGTGGTAGTTCCATGTTAATCAGCCTCCTCTAACTCTATCCAATAGTCTAAAGTTAGCTGATTTGGATCGCTGGCGATATCATCCTTATACGAGTAAATCGCTTCAGTGAGATCGTAAACTCGTTCTATGCAAAAGCGAACGGTATCTTGGATATCCATTCTAAGATAGCTCGATAGCCATTCTAACTTTTCAGCTATTTCTTTGCTTATTTCAATAGCAAGAATTTTATAGATCTTCTTTATCTTAATCATAGCTATCAATCCTCCTCTAAAGCCTCAGAATATCCTCTAACTACCTTAACAGATGACTTATTGTTGCTCTTCTTTCCATAGCTCTTCTTTGATTCATTCTTGCCGTTGTAGCTCTTAGGCTTGCTACCGTTTGAGCTATTGCCATTATCAGCTATTCCAAAATAGCTGTCCAAGAACTCTCTGAGCTTAAGCCAGTCTTCCTTATTTAAAGCAAAAGCTATGCTTTCTTCACCCTTCTCAACAATAACGATCTTGCTACCGTTGTTATACTTGCTATTCTTCACCTTAAAAGCTGTCTTATGTAGCTTTAAGCTGGCTGGCTTACTCTTAGCTTTAGCACTCTTCTGCTTGCTTGCAACTTCCTTTAACGCATTAGTTACAGCTTTCTTTACGGCTTCACTAACGGCTTTACTTATAATATCTCCAATCTCCTCTATAGCATCCATACCAACCTCACCTCTCTTAATTTTATCAATAAAGCTCTTTGATGAGCTTGATAAGTGAGAATTAAGCTTAGCTTGATTCTTAACAGCCTTAACATTCTTAGAATAACCAATAGCTTTATCAAAATCTTCAAAGCTAATATTTCGAGATTTAATAAAAAACCTCTTTTCTTCTTTCCTATATGCTCTTTGATATACTTCTTGGTAGCTTGCAAATCAGAAATAAACCTAATTCTCTTAAGCTTGCAGTAAAAGCCCTTAGGAATTAGCTTCTTTAGCTCATTCAAGCTGATAGGCTTTTTAGCTAATAGCAAAACGTGAATATGGGGCTTATTCCAGCTTTTAGTTCCATGTCCTTTGCTCTTAACTCCTAAATAGCGAGCTTCAAATTTTCTGCAGATAGCTTTAAGAGTATTGTAAAGTAGCTTAGCTTGATAGCCAGAATTATCAACTAAGCACAAGTAATAAACTCTAGCATAACCGTAAGCTTTATATTTCCGCTCTTTTATAATATCTTCATAACTCATAGCCCGCCCGCCCTCCATTTTATTTTTAAAAATTAGGGTGAAGCTTGAGCCAGCTTAGGTTTTTCGGCTGTAGCTTCATTATCAGAGCTTAGAATTACTGGTAAGCCAACTTTAGCTAAGTATTCATCAATAGCTCTTCTTATTAGCTCAGACTGGCTAATCCCAAGCTTCTTAGCTCCAAGCTTCACCTTCTCTTTATAGCTTAGTGGCAAAGCTATTGATGTCTTAAACACTTTTACCTCAGTCATTAGTATCTAAGTTACCATAAAATTATTTAACCTTTACGGTAGTTACTAATAGCTAAGCTAAAATAATATTTAGCTACCAGTAACCGTATGGCTAAGCTGAAAAAAGAAACTGTTGATGAGTTAGATTTAGAGATTTTAGCCATTCTATACTATAAAGGAGAAGCTACAGCTACTGATTTAGAAAAGGAGCTTGTAGGTAAGATAACTAAAGCGGGAATATCAAAAAGACTGAAATGGTTAGCCGAAAAAGGTCATTTAGAAGAGCCAGAGATAGACATAAGCACAGGAAAGCTTAAGAAAATCTATAAAGCACCAAGCAAGGAAAAGCTAAAGTCTATTATCTTAACTCATTACAAAAAAGAGTATGAAAAGCTTATCCATGCTTTCGCTGAACAATCTGGGCAATCCTACGAAGAAATTGCTAAAGAATACCCATTAGAAACCGCTTTTAAAGATGAAATAATTTATAACAAATTAGATCGTTTAACATTTGAAGAGTTGAAAGTTTTGAAAGAAGGAGTTACATTGGAAGAAGCAATATCCATTCTCGAACACTATAATTTGTATCCATATTATGTATTGCTAAGCTGTGAAATACTTGATTTGGTAACTGTAGATCGAGAGAAAAAGTTAGTTAGAATCACAGAGAAAGGATTAAAGGCAATCTTGGAGGAATGGATAACTTATATAAAAAGATTGCTTAAAGGACTCAAAGAGCTTTATTCTAAAGCCTATAAAGAGCTATTAGCTGAATTTTGCAAGGATTTATAGCTTCTTTTAATCTCCTTTCTCTTAGCTTCTCTCAAGGAAATAGCTATTATAACTATAGCTTATATTATTCCTTTAACCTAAATCCCCTTTCTCCTAACTCCTTTAGATTATAATTTTTCTCATAATATTATGCCAGCCCGCTCGCCCGCCCGCTAGCTATAGCTATAGCTAAGCTATAATAATAGCTATTAACTATTATAGCTATTATTATAGCGCTATTAGCTACTTAGCTAGCTATATTATTCATTATATATCTACTATAATAACAGCCAGCCAGCCGATAGCCAGCCCGAGCGGATTATATTATGAGAAATTAAAGAAGGTTAAGAAAGGAGATTTAAGGTTATAAAGCTATCTGCTAAATTATCTAGTCTGCTAATAATAGCTATTTCCTTGAAAGAAAGCTATAGCTATGAGATTTTAAGCTGTGAAAAGAAAAAATATATTAAATTTTTTTGGCTTATTTTTTTAATTTGCAAATTTTGACCAATTCACCATCTATTTCAACAATTTCACATATCCATCTTCCTTTTTGTCTTTTCCTTAAAATATAAGCTCCTCCACCAACTCCAATTCCAACTAATATGTATAGCAAATACCTTGCTAAAATGTCTGCCAAAGCTCTTATAAAACTATTAAGCAAAATTTCTAACAAGTCCATACTCTCACCTCCTACCCCCCCTCACTACGTTGACGGCAACTCTTAAATAGGTTTTTGCACGGATTATGAAAATCTATAAAAAGATAAAATTATTTCACTTTACTAAATTTAGCTAAATAAAAAGGGATAATACTTATGCAATAGCTTAAGCTCTTCAGCTGTTAAGTCTTCTGGCTTGGTTATGCCAGCTTTTAAGCGTTTAAAGATTATTCTGGCTTTCTTTTTCTCCTTATACTTGCTCATTCTATCACCTTCAAGCTATCAACGATTCTGCTATACCAATCGTCAGCTTGCTTAGTTTTGTTCAAATAGTGAGTAGAACCGACAGTTAAGCTGGCTCTTCCTTGAATAAAATCGGCTATGCTCTCTGGAACTCCAAGCTCAATTAGCTTATTTAAATGCCATTTTCTTATGGTTACAGCTGAGACTCTACCAAATCTAAGCCCTTTTCCGTAGCTATCGTAATGCTCATAGACTGCTAAGCTTTCAAGCTCTTTAGCAAACTCTTTAGGCATGTAAGCCCAATAACCTCTTTTCTTACCCTTGCTAAGCCAGTTAATAGGGTATCTAGCTATGTTATCCTTAATCACCAAGTTAGCAGGATCAAAGTTCTTAACCATGCTAACAGCATGGCTTAACCTCATGCCAGAATACACTAATAGCTTGAAAAATGGCTTTAAGCTATCCTTTACCTTATCGTAAGCCTCTATTAGCTCTTCATCACTTATAAAGATTTCTCTCACTCCAGCTGGCTTGATCTTAAGCACTTTTCTTAGCTTGGTGATGTATTCCAAGCTAAAATCTTCTCTTTCTTCAGCAAAGTTTAGCAAATTCCTAACAGCTTTGATAAACCAATTTCTACCGCTTTCTATGGTTAATAATAGCTCTTGCATGTCCTTTACTGAGCTAACCTTTGTAGAAGCTAGATATCTGTCAAGGTATCTTATGTATCTTGTAGCTGTATATTCATCAATTCTATTAAAAAGCCATTTAATAAACGTATGCTTGTTTTTTTGGTAATACTCGGCTAAATTCGCTCCTTTCACTCGCTCTCCTAAGCCCAAGGTCGCGGGTTCAAATCCCGCCGGGTCCGCTATAACATTCTTTATGAAGATGAGAGTTACCGTGTGCGAGCTATCTGACAAAGATTTTTGGAAAGACTGGGATAAATTAATTCAACACGCCAGAGATGAGCGAAGCGATTTGGTGGTTTTGCCCGAAATGCCAGCTTATCCATGGTTTGCATCGCTTCCACAATTTAACGAAAGGATTTGGCGGGAAGCAGTAAAAGCACACGACGAATTCATTTCCAAGCTAGGTGAATTCCCGGCAGCAATAATTTCGACGAGACCGATTCAGAGGGGTAAGAAACGATTAAATCAGGCATTTTTCTGGGATGAGGGTAGATATTATCCAGTTCGGTGCAAATATTATCTACCGGAAGAGGAGGGTTTTTACGAGGTTACGTGGTTTCATAAAGGGACTAAGGACTTCCATACCGTTAAAATCCGCGATGCTGTAGTCGGCATTTTAATCTGTAGCGAACTGATGTTTAACGAGTGGGCACGACTATACGGTAAACAAGGAGCGCACATCGTTGCTGTTCCACGTGCCACCTTTGCAGTAGATCGTTGGCTTATAGCTTTGAAAATGGCTGCCATAGTTTCCGGAGCCTTTGTCCTTTCATCCAATCGAACAGGCGGAAGTTTTAGCGGTCATGGATGGATAATTTCTCCGGAAGGAGAGGTAATAGCTGTAACATCAAGGGATGAGCCGTTCGTTACAGTAAGCATAAACTTGAAAGAAGCTGAATTGGCTAAGCAAACATATCCCAGATATATTCAAGAGTAGATTTTTTAGCAAAATTGCTTTCATATCTTCATGGACTTAAGAACTCGCCTCATCTTAAAACCGATCCTCAGCGGAATACTTTTAGGCTTGTTCGTAATGTTATTGATATATCCGATCTACAAATCCCTACTGGAGAGTCTGCTGGTCTCTTTAGGAATCGGTTTAGCCTTCGGATCGTTTTTGCTTCTGACGGATTTAATCTACTTAAAGAGAATGGAGCGTAAATACGGCAGATCATCAGAGTTGCTGAAATGTCATCATGCGAGAGAGCTCGAAATTGATATGCCCTACGATGAAGCATTCGATCTGTGCCTTAAAGCCGTTAAATCTCTGAAATGCAAAATCAGGGAAGAGAACCGTAATCTCGGCAGAATAATAGCGATAAAGCCGACAAAAGTTCCTTTGGATTGGATATTTAATCAAGATCTGATAACGATTGAACTGCGAAAGCTTGACGGCAG
>JALWBF010000171.1:19828-21132 GCA_027016055.1 Archaeoglobaceae archaeon
TAAGGATTTCGAGCCAGCTTTATCCCCATCCGCCTACGGAATATTACGTCGATTACGGGAGCAATTTGGAGAATGTGGAGAAGATTGTTGATATGCTGTTAAAGCATGCTTCCCGAATATGATTAAAGCTACGATTAAGCCTATCCAACACGAAAACCAGAGTATTAAGGACGAATTTAAGCCCCTTAATGCGTAAATGGAACCGAGTGATATATTAAAAATTGATACGAATATACACATTTTTAAAACCCTTTTTATACTTACTGTTCCTTCCAGATTTTTATAATATCTCCATAATATATAAGTTATAAAGGCAAATGCAAAAGGAACGAAATTAGACGATGTTATAGCGGAATAGATTACTGTATACATCAGGAATGTCGCCGATATAATCGCTCCGACAAGAACGGACTCTTTGAGATTCTTCTCAGCTAAGGTTTTTCCCTTAAGCCTAACATAAACTCTAACTACGAACAATACCGCTGTGATGATTAGTGAAGTTAGAAATCCCAAGATTAAAGATGATCCGTAAAGCTTGAAGATGCTCAAAACGACCATCGATATGGGCAAATCCCTCCTCAACGATCGCATTTAGAATGGTATCAATACTTTTCATTTTCCTTAATCTCCGCTCAGCCCACTCTCTACGATCTTTTCCATTTCACCCATCCAGCTTTTATCCCTATCGTTCAGGATTATCCAGCGTCCATCAACTCTTTTTCCAAGTATGTATCCTTCGTATTTGCCCTTCAGAACGAAGGTGACTTCGGTGATATTTATTGTGTAGCAAACGTATTCTAATGCGTTACCCCAGCAAGTTTTCACGTGTGATGGCAGTTTAAATACGAACTCGACTACCTCACTTTCATTCCTCAACTCGCTGAAGTTAAATTTAAAAGGTTCGATTTCCCGCTTAGAAGTTAAGCAATTGAGAATTGAAATGGAACTGTTAAAGAGAGCCCTTCGTAATTTTATTAATTCGGAACTATTTTCTTTAATACTCCACTTTTTCCCGAACTTCCATAGGATTACTTTATCTATCACGGTGAATCCCACGTGAGCTGTTGCACCTTGATTATTTACATGACGATAGCTAAGAGTCGTCCATCTCAAACCTAAGGTTAAAATTAGGCATAAAATTAACAGAACCAAAAGCAAACTTCTGCTCATCCCGTCACCTTCAAAAGCTTCGTAACTATGAATGTGACTATGAGCAAGGCGACAACTACACTGCAAAAGGCTCTCCAAGTCGAGAACTTATTTGATTCCCTGACCGCTATTACACATAAAGCCAAGCTCCAGAG
>JALWBF010000172.1 GCA_027016055.1 Archaeoglobaceae archaeon
ATCTATCTCCTATCGCTTTGTGAGCTAAAACTGCGCAAACGGAACTGTCGACACCGCCTGATAGGGCTATTATCGCTTTACCGTCTTTAACCCTCTCCTTAATCTCCTCTATCGCCTTCTTTACGAACTCCTCGACGTTAACCATGTTTTAGAGTCTTACTGCGGTAATAAATGATTTTGCCATCTATGTTATTAGCAGTTTGAACTAATATTGAATATGATTTCGAGCTTCGGTGTAATATTTTTCAGGCACGGATCAGAAGTTTATCCGGCTTTCATCGTTAGATGTCCGAACTGCAAAAATATCAACGTTCTATTTTACCACTTCAGAGTTTTCAAGTGTGAGTTCTGCAAAAGTTTTTACTTCGTTGCTCAAAACGTTGCTGAGATCACCAAGCGAATAGAGACCAAATACGGATGCTTCGGCGATGTTGAGAGCTATGAGAAGGTCAAGGAAAGAATTAGGAGTCTTCTTTAACTCCTACATTTGCATCTACCGCGAACGTGCTCGACCCAATCTCCACAAGCTATTCGTTCGCAACCGTCTAAGCAACCTTTCCATTCATACATCCAAGCTGTTACGGTTTCGCTGTTTTCAAGTTCCACATAAACCTTAGTTCTTTCGTATCCGCTTTCGTAGTAATCGAGTAACGGTATCTTGTCATCCGGAACGTCGTAAACCTCAACCACTATGCTGTCCTTCGGGTCGTCACTCTTAACTGCAAACGGAATGCGGGATGCAAACAGCTTGTATCCCCTAACCCTTCCCCTTCCAACAAATCGTGCATTGATCAATCTAAGCATCACATGAGCTCCGCCTTTCCTTCTTAATGTTCCGTAAACCGCTATGAGCATCCGAACGATTTACGTTCGATCATCTTAATACTTTACCGTCTCGACACGAACCAGATGAGTCCGAAGAATACCGCGATGAACGCGTATCCGAACGCCGTAATGACTTTGCCTGATATGAAGTTTAGGTTGTATAGCAATGCGAGAAACGTGACTAAAGCTATGTAAAACTGGAGCACCGTCAGAAAAACGAACGATTTACTTCCGAAAGCCGGAAATCTCGTTATCATCGGCTCTATATAGCTTAGGAACGTCAGAAATGGTGTTATGCACATAGCTATTATTGGAATCACTACGGCACCGATGAATTTATCCGAGTAATAGTCCGGCTTTCCGGTTACGTCGAAGTGTATCGCAACCCTGCTCGGAATCTTATCCCATAAGATCAGCGTTAGAATTAGATATAGGAATATCGGAACGATCTGAACAGTCAGATAGAACTTAATACCCTCAATTCTGAGCGGCTTCGTGACTTGAGCCGGGGTTTTTAGATCTTCAATTTCGTATGTCTCCTTGGCAATTCTATAGCTTAGAACTATGAAAACGGTTAAAGCGATCAGCAGAATTGCAAAAAAGACCGTGATTTGTATATTCAATGTTAAGCTGATTATCAGAAGGGACAGACCCAAGATCGTAACGCAGATCCCAGCGAACGTGTTTGCCTTTCTCCATGCTTCCTTGGATAGATAAGTATAGCCAAACCTAACTCCGATGTAGGGATTCGGTCTGTTTCTTAAAGCATAAGTAAGAATTCCGGCGATTATCAAAAGAACCGAAATCATAAGCTCCGGATTCATATCACAACCCTCCAATCCTTTCAATTATCTCCTTTAACGTTTCGATTTCGGATTCGATCTCATTCAAAACTATTTTACCCAATTCCGTAATCCTGTAGCACTTCCTCGGTCTAACGTCCACGACCCAAAAGCCCTCAACTAAACCGCGCTTTTGCAATCCCTTAAGGATATCGTAAAGCGTCCCCTCGCTCGGAACGAACTTTCCTTCCGTTATCTCTTCTATCTTTTTCCTTATCGCGTATCCATGCAAACTGCCGGATTCGAGGATTTTCAGGACTAGGTATGCGTATATTCCGGATCTTATCTCCTTTCTAAACTTCTTCACAACCTTACCCCTCATACCTCCTACTCCGATACATTGTAGTTGGATG
>JALWBF010000173.1 GCA_027016055.1 Archaeoglobaceae archaeon
GGGGAACACCTCGTGTTCTCCCTCTTTTTCCTGGTTCTTTTAAAAAAATCCTATTTGGTGTCTTTCTTACTATTTTTTCAGAATCGGCTATTTTAAATAATTCTGGTCGACAATTCTTGCAATACCCATTTCTTATTTCCTGAGGAGGAAAAACCTCTCCACATTCATTACACATACCCATTCTTCTATTCCTCCAAAAATAATAAATTCAGAATAATTATAGCGTTTACTTGTTCACACTTTCCTATTGGGAATGCATTTCAAATACTAAGAAGGTTAATGAAGCGTACATTGGAGAAAGTTGCGTACCGGGCAAATTTTCAAGGAGAACGAATGGAAGCGAATGAAGAGGATCGAGTAAAAGTGCTCAGGTGATAGGAATCTCTGAATAGTAACTACCACTTACAAACCCAAGGGCTTTCTTTACAGAGTATATCAAGGTTTTTTTGAGCAGTCAAAATCCCTTGCCTTGCAGCCTTCAAGAACCATTTATAAGCTTTTAATTTATCCCTATTCACACCCTGACCATTATAAAATATTGTTCCTAGATTGTTTTGGGCATATGAATGTCCTTGCTTGGCAGCCAACATATACCACTTAAGTGCTTCCTTGTAATCTTGTTTAACACCTCGTCCTTTCTCATACATCACCCCAAGAGCATATTGGGCTTGTGGTATTCCTTGCTTAGCTGCCAACTCATACCACTTAAATGCTTTTTTATCATCCTGATTGATGCCTCGTCCTTTCTCATACATCACCCCAAGATTAAACATAGCCTGTGGTATTCCTTGATTTGCAGCCAACTCATACCATTTAATAGCCTCCTTGTAGTCCTGATTGACGCCTCGTCCTTTCTCATACATCACCCCAAGATTAAACATAGCCTGTAGTATTCCTTGATTTGCAGCCAACTTATACCATTTAATCGCCTCTTTGTAATCCTGTTTAATGCCTAAGCCTCTCTCATGCATCACTCCAAGATTATATTGGGCCTGTGAATCTCCCGTTTTGGCAAGAGAATCAAACAGCCGAAAAGCCGTTTGCATATCTCCGGCCTGTGCCGCTTCTATACCTCTTTCAAAATCCCCTGCAAAGAACACACTACAAATAAGCATAATCGTAAGTATTATCTTCATTTATTGCCTTCTTTTACGTTAAATTTAGGAACTATACAGACACACCACTTATAATCCTATAAATATGTAGGCTCTAGACTAGTAGAATGCTAGAATAGAGTAATAAGCCCCTCCAATAATCGGCCATTATCACTGTATCGGATCCGAAAAATACTTTGGTGTTTCGTCGTAGACATTACAGCGCCCCAAACCAGTGATCTTCCCGAAATACCGTCAATCGGTATTACAAGCTCTTCAGACAGATCGTCTACGACTACCAGATAGAACGCTTTGAGAAGTTCGTGGGAAAGGTGGAGCTGGATGAGAGTTATTTTGATACCACCGGCAACGTGGTTTTCGAGGAAAACTCAAACGAGGATGGGGTACATGCTAACGGCCCGTCTCTTCGGAATCTTTCTTTGTTAGGGAGAGGTCTATACCAAGATCGTTCCCCATGCCAGGAAAGAGACCTTACAGGTTATTGTCCGTCGCAAGGTGGATATCCTCAGTGTAATCTATTCCGATGGATGTGGGATATGACAAACACTTTCGGGTCAATCACGGCAAGAATGAGTTTGCGCTGGAAGGAGAGATCCGTATCAACGGGACGGATTTGATCGTTCCAGCGGTCAATACTGACGGTGGAGAAGAGGAGATGGAGGAAGTTGGGATCGATCATCGGGATGCTCAGTAATTGTCATACTTCCCGGAGCGGACCTCCTCTTTGAGTTTGTCCAGCTCCTCCTGCATCACCTGCAGCAGCAGTTCCGCCGCTTCACGGTCGTCGGCTTCGGGGACGTCCCAGTCGGTGATCTTCATGTTGGCTTTGAAGAGCAGTTTCAGCTCGGCGGCGATCTCTTTGCGCCGGCTTTCGATCTCTTTGCGGACGGGGTCC
>JALWBF010000174.1 GCA_027016055.1 Archaeoglobaceae archaeon
TCCTATAAGCCCCTGTGCGCCGCCACGATAGGTGAATTTATAGACGTGAATGGCGTTTGCGGGTAAATCAATATCTTGTGATTCAATGTTGGGTAAATTCACTGTTCCCAAACCGGTTATGGAAGGGAGGTCTTTAAGGTTACCCATACACACAATATTCCTGTTGTTTCTTCTGGCTTCTGCGCAAGACACACCGTTGTCAAATGTGGCAGGTCCATAACCCGAGTGCGATGACGCTACGGAAGATGAATTAGAAACCGGACCACCCCCCGCCGAGTGTCCATAATTATAAGCAGTTTGTGATGAATCCTTATTTAGGATATTAAAATAATATCTTCGCCCGGGCATCAGGGGGCACGCATATCCCTCTTCAACCCCTTTCGTTCCTTCCGCCGCCCAATACACAACACAACCCCTACTACCTTCCACCTGACATGGTCTGTTTGCGGAAAAATCACCGGGGACAGTAGATATACTGCAAGTCATAGGCGAAATCGTATCCGTGATAACAAGAGAACCGTGTGATTCTCTACCATAATAATCTATTGTCCAAACATGGATATCGCCAGGACCTATTTCATTGTTATAACCATTACCATGTTGGTATGTTCCGCCCCCTTCAAACTTGGTATCAGCACCCCGACATACGATACTGGTGTTGATTCTTTGCGCTTCCTCACAACCCATACTACTCTGACCGATTCTAAGCTCTCCACTTTCACCACGACTAGTCTTGCCCGACCCCACCAACCTGTAATTATCTGCCGTATTTAGTTTGGTTTTGATATTTAAGTAGTAAGTTGCCCCCTCTTCCAATTTACATCGGTACCTGTCTTCCGTGTAAGTTGGTCCATACGACAGTTTTGATAGTGTATGCACTTGCGATATATAACAACCGTCATCGGTTGGAGATAAGTCACCGGGTGTTTTACTTATCTTGAAGACACGAAGACCGTTAAATACAGGTCCTATAAGCCCCTGTGCGCCGCCACGATAGGTGAATTTATAGACGTGAATGGCGTTTGCGGGTAAATCAATATCTTGTGATTCAATGTTGGGTAAACTTATTCCCCCCAAACCTGTTATGGATTGAACATCTTCTAGATTTCCTTGGCATATTATATTTGTCTTATATCTTCTTGCTTCCGCACAAGATGTGAAGCCTCCAACCGCACCGGCATCCGGCTCATAATAGGCCACGGTACTACTTGCTCCTCCGGCGATTGTACCCGTAGATACCTCGGTCTGTGTTACACACTCTATCTCATACCAAACCTTACCATTAATTGTACCGCCCGACCCCGAAAGCATAGCACGCATAAAGGTGTCCACGATGATCCACGCCGCTAAAACAATAATAAAACCGATAATGGCGTTGGTTAATTTCTTTTTGGCGCTGGTTTTAGCGGATGGATTACCGCCGGAAGTAATCAATTCAAAACCGGCGTACGCCGCTAAGATGGCAAAAATGATAAACAATATACCGACCAACCAATGAACCACGTTATTACCCAAGCTTATTATGTCACAAGTAGTGCAATCAGGACCGTTGCAAGGTACCAAACCTTGGTTTCCGGCAGGAGAAGAAACCGAAGAAGGGGTGGAGGAGCTGCCGACCGGACCACCGGTGGATGAACCGGGATCGGAAGGGGTGCCGGTTTGGCTTGAAACAATCCTCAACTTAACTGTTGCTGGAACCTTGGCGTACACCCCCTCATCATCTTTACAGTCTATTATATAAATATAAGTACCTATGGGAGTATCCGCTTTTACCCCCTCGTCAGGAGAAGATCCAACAGGTGATACTCTATAAGTACTAGGATCTATCAGGGTTTGCTTTCCAAAACCACCGCCGTCAGGATCATAGCAATGAACCAAGTCTCTGACTTGTTTAATCTCACCCTCTTCAACAACCAGCTCCAAAGGATTTGATCCTATGAATACAGGTGGAAAATTTTCCGGTTCAATAATATGAACTTCTCTAACAGCAGCCGCAGATCTTTTGTTGT
>JALWBF010000175.1 GCA_027016055.1 Archaeoglobaceae archaeon
TGCTGAAATACTCGTGGACGATATAAGGAAGAAGATATGCCCGAATAAGGCTAAGGCTGATGAATGGTTAAAGGTTATGGAGATAGCCCACGGTTTGGGAATTAAGAGCAACGCTACGATGCTTTTCGGTCATATTGAGAGCTACAGGCATAGGGCGATACATCTTTACAAGCTGTGGAAACTTCAGTGCAAGACGAACGGATTCTTAGCGTTCATTCCTTTAGTTTTCCATCCTAAGAACACGAAGCTTGAGAGCATGGTTAAGGATAAAACCGATCCCGTGGACATACTTAAAACGATAGCGGTTTCGAGAATAGTTCTCAGCAACTTCAAAAGCGTTAGGGCATACTGGGTTATGCTCGGAGAAAAGCTCGCCCAGATAGCCTTAAATTACGGTGCGAACGACATAGACGGAACTTTAATGGAAGAAAAAATTACTCATTCAGCCGGAGCAGAGACGCCGGTGTATCTTCCAACTGAGAAGATTATAAGGATAATAAGGGGTGCTGGAAAGATTCCGGCTGAAAGGGACACGTTCTACAACATCCTGAAGGTTTATACGTGAGCTACTTCAATAAAGGTAGGTTGCCCGTTACCTTATCTATCTTCTTAGCCTCATCAGGCCCTATAACAACGGCTGTAATCGTTCCCGGAGGTATTTCCGTTAATCCGGCATCAACAACAACTCCGGTCGGTAAGCCGAGTTTTTCGGCCTTCTCCTTCAATTCCATAAGCTTTTTCAGATCTGGAACCTTAAGAACTATCTTCTTCTGCCCCTGCAACTTCCAAGCTTCAACCGCCTTTTTATCCGCCCTTTCATATCCGATTATAGCCGCATGGGCTACCTGAACAGCAAGCTTTCCCCTCGAAAGATTTAGATCTTCTCTAACGATTATAACCTGCTTGAACTCACTCATACTTCATCCTTTCAAGTTCTTCCAACGTAACCGGCTTTGACTTCTCCACAACCCAAACCTCTCCCAATTCTTCGGCCGTTTTTTCATCGAAATCAGATACGTGAATATTTTCGGCTTCGACCTTGATTATGCAGCTCCTCGGAATGGCTATGAACTTATCGCCGACCTTGACGATGAGGTTGTTCTCATACACGTCTATGCTTTCCCCGATCTTCCTACCATTTTTTATGACGTATTTGCATATGAGATCATCCATAACCGAGAGTGAAACATCGAAAATATAAGGTTATCCCAAGAAAGGTATTTATCCGAGGCAACATAGGTAACAGTATGTCCGAATGGTATCTCGACTTCGTCCAAATCGGCTACGAGCCTAAAGAGAACGAAATAATCTGCATTTTTAAAGTAGAACCTGACGGCATTTCCATGGAGGAAGCAGCCGGAAGGGTTGCATCCGAGAGCTCGGTAGGAACATGGACAACTTTGGCAAAGTTGCCGGAAAGGATAAAGAACCTGATGGCTAAAGTTTTCGAGATCGATGGAGATGTGGTTAAAATTGCTTATCCGCTCGATCTTTTCGAAGAGGGAAACATTCCTCAGCTTTTGAGTTCGATCGCCGGAAACATCTTTGGAATGAGAGCTTTGAAGAATCTCAGGCTTGAAGATGTAATATTTCCGGAGGAATACGTTCGAAACTTTAAAGGCCCGCAGTTCGGGATCGAAGGAATCAGAAAGAGGTTGAAGATAAGGGATAGACCGATAACCGCTACTGTTCCGAAGCCTAAGGTCGGATTCGATGTCGATGAATACGCTGAAGTGGCTAAGGAAGCTTGGATGGGTGGAATAGATCTTATTAAGGATGACGAGAATCTGACGAGTCAGAACTTCATCCGGTTTGAAAAGAGGATTGAAAGGGTCATGAAGGTAAGGGATAAGGTTGAGGCTGAAACCGGGGAAAGGAAAAGCTACCTCGTAAACATCACAGCGGAATGCAAGGAGATGCTTAAGAGGGCTAAGCTGGTTGCGGATTACGGTAACGAATAC
>JALWBF010000176.1:0-1248 GCA_027016055.1 Archaeoglobaceae archaeon
GATGTTCTATAGACTTAAGCGGGCTTAAGGGAGAGGATTACGTGAAGCTGTTCTCCGAATCCAACACGCGATGGCTGGTGGAAGTTGAGAACGCTGAAGAATTCGTAAGATTTATGGCCGAAAGAGGGGTTAAAGCATATCACATCGGCTCAGTTGAAGGGGATGAGCTTAAAATCAGGAACCTGCTTTCCGTTTCCGTCGAGAAGCTCGATGATGCTTGGAGAAACGGATTGGTTAGATTCACCGGATGGTGATGCTTATGGAGCTTGAGGAGATCAGGGTTGCGGTTTTAAGGATAGAAGGAACGAACTGCGAGGATGAAACGGTTAAGGCTTTCAGAAGTCTGGGAGTTTACGCCGAAGCCGTTCATTTAAAGCAGTTTTACAGCGATATGATTAAGGATGAGGAGCAAAGAAGCCTTTTCGATTACCACTGCATAGTCTTTCCCGGAGGATTTTCAGCCGGTGACTACGTTAGGGCCGGAGCAATATTCTCCGCAAGAGTTAAAAGCGTTCTTAAAAGTGATCTCGAGGAGTTCATAAGGGAAGGATATCCGGTCTTGGGAATATGCAACGGATTTCAGGTCTTAGCAGAGTTAGGAGCTCTGCCGGGATTCGATGAAGATAAGCCTTTAGCTGATAAGCCAGAAATGGCTTTGGGAATCAACGAATCGAACAGATTCGAATGCAGACCCACGTTTTTGAAGCACGAAAACGGCGGTAAATGCGTCTTTACGAGGAAAATCGAGAAGGGTAAAATAGTAATGTTTCCGGTTGCTCATGCGGAGGGGAGGGTGATTTTTCCGAGGGGTAAGGAGGAAGATTACTTGGAAAGGTTAAGGGAGAACGATCAGATAGTTTTCAGATACGTCGACGAAAAGGGAAATTACGCCGGATATCCTTGGAATCCGAACGGCTCGATTTATAACATAGCCGGAATATGCAACGTTAAGGGAAACGTATTCGGCTTGATGCCTCATCCGGAGAGAGTTTTCTGGAGATATCAGCATCCGAACTGGCTCGAAAACCCGGAATCGCCCGGGGATGGAAGGGCGGTATTCGAAAGCGTGATAGAATACCTGAGGAAATTTTAAAGCTCGCTGAGCCTTTTTATTAACTCATCCATATCCTCATAATTCTGACCAAATATCTCCTCAATTCTGCGAACCCTCTTCTTCTTACGCCTCTTCTCAATGATCTTGAATATCCAGTTCAGCATGACGCTTTAGCTAATCGTTATCGCATTAAG
>JALWBF010000176.1:1258-6656 GCA_027016055.1 Archaeoglobaceae archaeon
CCATGAACACTCAGGAAATACTGAACAACCTTCTTACGGAAGATGGAAAGAAAAAAGCCGTCTGGATTCTCATAAAATCCGGATTTATGAAAAATTCCGATATTCAGCCGGAAGAGCCTGTTTTGGATGACTATAAGCTTTCGGAATACGAGCTAAACGTCTTCGATACCATTGAACATTTGATGTATATGGACGAATACGAGCGGGCTTATCAGATCGCTGTGAATGCCATTAAAAACCTGATAAGATCCGGAAAGTATAAGAGCGCCCTTTACGTCTGCCAGATGATAGGTGACGAAATTCTTAGAAGGGAAATCCTTAGAGAAGGCGTGAGGTATTACGAAAGTCGCGGAGATTTCAAGAATGCTATGGAATTTGCCATCGCACTTGGAGATGTTAGCAGATATAAAACATACGAGTATTTGTATAGACTATACAGCAAGATCTACGATCTGTAGAACTCCAAAGCCTTCAGTATTATCTCAACTATCTCTTCCGGCTTGAAATGTTCGGAATTTATTGCAAGATGATATATGCTGATGTCATCGATATCGATGCTGTAAAACTTCTTATACCTCCTCTTTTCAAGCTCCTCCCTTCTTTTGGTCTCATTCTTCACCCTCGCCAAATCCTTCCCTTCCCTCTGAGCAATCCTTCTGTATCTTACTTCCGGACTCGCGTATATCCAGACTTTAAACGCGTTCTTAACCATCCAGCCGGAAAGCCTACCTTCGACAACCACGTTATCTTCCTTTTCGGCCATATCCTTCTGCAACCTATCTATGTAAAAGTCGATATCTGGATTGGATTCCGCATACTTACTGAACTCCTCAAGGGTCATACCTTTTTCTGCTGCGAGCTTTCTAAATATCTCTCCAGCCGATATAAGCTTAAATCCCAGCTTTTCGGCTAAAATCCTCGCTACCGTAGTCGTTCCGCTTCCCGGAGGACCGGATATCGTAATCTTCATACCTACCATCCCAGCTTAATTACTTTTTTAATGATCTGTCCGATGAAAAACGAACAAATCAGATACCAGAACAGCCACCACGGAATTATTATCACAGGATCGCTGACGTGAATTAAACCTTCGAAGGGAACTGTGACCATGAACTGGCTCACACCGCTATACAATCCATGGTAGCCGTATTTTGCTACGTTATAAATCCTATACCATAGCCAAACCCAAATCGGAATTGTAACTACGACCGTGTAGAACATCGATCTGAAGTTCATGGACATAAGTTCGGCCTGCAAGGCATTTATCTCATCCTTCTGCTTTTCGAGTTGCTTAATTAAGAACTGATTGTTCTCCTTAACAGCTTTCATATATTTCTTCTGGAACTCCATGACCTTCCGCTGAATCTCCCTCATTCTCTTATAGTCAACCGTGAACTTCTGGATTAAGGTTGAGTATACGGCTGTGAACGCCGCAAGTATGAATATCACAACGTGGATCGGCAGGCATAGCAGCGGATCGAGTATATGGGAAACTGCTTCTGCAAGTCCTATTCTGAACTTCGGGAAGAACAATCCTATGAAGAACGTTGCACCCAATATCATGAAAAATTTCTGAATTATATCCTTCATTTCACTCCTCTCCCAAGAACTTTCTCAACATCGGATGCATTTCGGTAAGCTGTTCCCTCGTCAGGTCTTCGTAGAAGTTGTAGGCTATGCTGACCGCAAGCAGTAGACCCGTTCCGCTTACCTTTCCAACCGTTCCGAGCATGTTAGCTATCAGCGTAAGCAAACCGATCGCCGCACCACCGATTACTGTAACTTTCGGAATGTATCTGCTCAGAACCTTTTCAAGTATCTTCGGATTCTTTCTGAATCCCGGAATCTGCAATCCTGATTTCGCAATCTGCTGGGCAACCGTTTTGGCATCCATTCCAGAAGTCTCAACCCAGAATATAGCAAACAGGATGCCGCCGACTATGAGTATCGTTGCATCTATCAACAGATGGAGGAGGAGCATCCAGTCCGGCATGTTTGCAAAGTATGGTGCGTATGGATTTCTGGTCGGATCCTTAACCAACGCCGGAACCCAGTCGTATGGACTTCTCACTGGTGAAAGCAGAAACATCAGTCCCGAGATTGGCTTTGATGTTCCCGGGGCGTATTCGCCAAGAAACGTTATTCCGTGCTGGTAGAGAATCAGCCCCAGTATTATTATGTTCGCCTGCAGAGCTCTGACGAAGATCATCGGCAGAACGCTTGCATATATAAGCTTTATCGGAAATCTTCCTCTTGCACCTCTAACGAGGGAGTGAGCCAAAGGGATCTCGACTCTCGTTCCCTCAGCGAAGACTACGAGCAATATTATCACGATAGTCGTGATCAACGCTAAGATTCCGCCGTCTATGAATAGGAACGATAGACCGTTTAATGAGAGCAGATAGCTAACTGGGTAGTGCGTGAATATGTAGAACAACCTTGGAAATACTCCCGGAGGAAGGCGTCCGTGCGGGGATACCCAGTTGAAGAGACCGATGATTATAGCCTGAGATATGCTGGCTAATATGAACAGGCTAACTCCACTGCCGATCCCCCACTTGGATACGACCTCATCCATGTATACGATTAAAACACCGCCGATGAAAAGCTGGAGGAATATCAGGAAGGATATCAAGCCCACCGGAACGCCCAATCGGTTGGCTAAATCGACGTTGGGTTTGAGAAAACCGCCCAATATCTGCGGAGCAGCTTCTAGGGCTATCATTACGAATACCAGAAACCTCTGGACATCCTCGTAGGTTGCCCTATCTTCCGGATTCGTCAAATCCAAACTTATTATTCCGGCTCCGACCAAAAGCTGAAGTATGATCGAAGCCGTGACTATCGGCCCGATACCCAAAGCTAAGATTGAACCAGCAGCACCGGCAAAAAACGCTCGATATTGAGCAAAAATATCTATGGAACGCGGAGAAAGACCGAAAACGGGGACGTTTGTAAGGATGAAATAGAGGAGAAGAATACAGATCGTCCAAGCAAATTTTTCTTTAAATGGAACGTGCCTCTTCGGCCTTTCAACGCTCGGTATCCTTTCAAAATAGGGCTGAAGTTTTCTTAATACCTCGTTTACATCCATAATCAAGCCTCCAGCACGACTTTACCTCCCGCTTCCTCAATCTTCTGAATCGCAGTCTCGGTTGCTGACTGAACCTTAACTTCAACCGGCTTCGTGATTGTTCCCCTTCCCAACAGCTTCGTGTAGCCCAATGCCGTTAGGTCTACCGAATACCTATCGCCTTCCTTGCTTGCAAGCCCGAGTTCCACAAGTCTGTCTATTATCTCATCTATGTCGTCAACGTTTATCTCTGGACGGGACGATAGGAACCTGTAAGTGTAATCGTCAAGCTTACCTTCTTCCTTAAGCCTTCTCAGAGTTATCTTATGAAAACGCTCTGCCTTATAATCCTGCCTGACAACCTTAGGTCTCGTGAATCCGTATTTACCGAACTGGTAAAGCCCGAGCTTTGCAAGCTTTATGAACCTCAGATACTTGTGCTTGTGAACTCCGGCGTTACCTCTTCCTCCTCTACAACCAGCTCCTCTGTTTCTCCTATTTCTTCCCTTTCCGTGAGTTCTCGAACCCCTGAACTTCTTAACCTTCTTTTTCGGCATAACTATCACCTCATCTTATACAGTAGTTTGTTTATATCCTTTCCGTGATAACCCAAGCTTCCCCTTGGGTAGTGCCACTTTATGTTTTTAAGTCCTCCTCTCGGTGGGTGCAATCTGAAGACCGGCTTTAAATCCGGCAGATCCTTCAAGCTCGCTTTTCCTTCAACTACCGCTTTTGCAAATTCCTCTATCGAGTTGTATCCCGTCTTTTCCTTCACGTATTCATCCGTAAGAGGCTTATCGCCGATCAATCTGCCTCTGTTCCTTAACAGCATTGCGAGGGTTTCCGCATCTATCTCACCGAAGGCTACGTAATCCTTCACGACCTGAAGCATACCTCTGTATGAAGGCGTATCAGGAATAACGACGCAGTGATACCTCTTGTGCAATCTTAGCATCTTCAGAGTATCCCTAATCTTTCTGTGAACCCCAACAGTTCCCCTAACTCTAACTACTGCAAGCAAAGCCATTATATCACCTCTTTACGAACATCGTCTGCTTTAAAGCTTCATACGTTGCCTTAGCGAAGTTTATCGTCGTTTTCGTCTGTCCTCTCGTGAAAGTCCAGACGTCCTTCACTCCAGCCAACTCCAAAACCTTCTTAGCAACCTTTCCGGCAACTATTCCCAGTCCTCTTGGGCCGGGAATGAGCGTAACCCTAACGCTTCCGGCTGAGCCTGTTACTTTGAAAGGAATCGAATGAGGTTCTCCGCATCCGCATTCCCAGGAACCGCAGCCCCTGTTTACTTTGAATATGTTTATCTTAGCATTGTTTATTGCCTTCTGAATAGCCGGAGCAACTTGGGAAGCTTTGCCGACACCCACTCCAACGTAACCGTCCCTGTTTCCGACTACAGCTGTGACTCTGAACTTTGTCCTTCTGCCGCTGTCAGTCATCCTTTGCACCATCGAAATTTCGAGAACCTCATCCTCCAAATCCGGAAGAAGAATGTCAACGATCTCGGGTTCCTTCAACGGCAATCCGCTTGCCAATGCTTCATCGATCGTCTTGATCTTTCCTTCGGCAACCAACTTACCCAACCTAGTCCTCGGAACCCAATCCTCTGTCATGCTCCCACCATTATCCTTTCTTTAACTTCTTCAACATGCTGAGGCAGTTCGGAAGGTTTCAAACCCCTCCTCTCATATTCGGTAAACCTTTCGGGAGCCATCTCGTAGTATTGCGCAATGTGCTCGCCTCTGATGCGTGAATCATCCGGCAAAACTTCCGGGCTGTGAGGGACATTCAATCCAGCTTCAACTGCTCCTCTAAGCACCGCAAACACCCTTCCGCCCTTCGTTGGCGTATGCAGTCCTATGTCGAGAACAGCCTCCTTGATTCCCTTCTCCAAAGCCTTCTTGCCGACGAGCAATCCGGTTAGATATGCAGCCGGCGTGTTGTTGAGATCGCCCTTCCATCCGTATTTGGTGAGCATCGATGAGTCAACTCCCACTAAAACTCTGTCGCCGTCGGGATGATATTCTATAATCTGAGCGATTACCCTTCTGTTCGTAATCCTAACAACGAGTCTCGGCTTCCTCGATAGAAGCAACTTTAGCCTCTTCCTGTAGTTCGTCTTACCTTCCCTCCTTCTTCTGTAAGGAACCTTATATCTCGGACCTTTTGCCATTTCACGCCACCTCTTCCTTCTTAATCAAACCCTGAGATTCGAGATAAGCGTTCAGATGCGATACGCTCCTGAACTCTCCACCCTTCGCCTTCATGTAAAGCATCCTGTAAGTTTTCCTATCTATTATGCCCTTATCC
>JALWBF010000177.1 GCA_027016055.1 Archaeoglobaceae archaeon
AACATGCCCTATTTCGTGCATAGCTTCCTTAAGCGCTCTTAGCTTAAGCAACGCATCGTTGGGCTTATCGCCATAGAATTCCGGTCTCAGACGCTTTAGGGATATAATAGCCCGATTTCCTCCGACTTCGGCCTCGCCGAAAACGAAGTTCAGCCAATCGGCATATAAATCTACTTCTGTAACTCCTAAAACTATCTTGCAAAGGGGCTTAATTCTGAGGAGAATTGCGGTAGAGTTAAACTGATTCCTTTCCGGATTGAAAGCATCCATTGGAACTTCCATCGGGATAAGGATCTTACAGCAACCGAAAACGCACTTAAGCTTGTCCCTGAGGAAAGCCAAAACATCCTCATCCACCTCACCGATCGGTCTTATGCATAGATCCATGCAATCACCTCAAGAGCTCTCATATAAGCTTTCTTGTTTTATTCTATCGCGATAAACAACTCTGATCACGAGAAGACTGATTTCGAAGAATAAAAGCATTGGAATGGCAACCATCAGCTGGGTGAAGACGTCGGGCGGCGTTATAGCAGCACCGATTACGAAGAATGCAACGTAGAGGTGCCTTCTGTAATATTTCAGCGTTTCATACTTCACAATGCCGTTTCCGACTAAGATGCACATTATGAGTGGCATTTCGAAAACGAAGCCGAATACGACGAGCATCAAAACTACGAAGCTTATGAAATCCGTAATGGAGTAATAGGCTAAAGCGCCCTGCTGAACGGCTAAGCTGTATAGGAATTTCATGAAAAGCGGAAGCATTATGATATAGCCGTAAGATACTCCGGCTATGAACAGGATTAAGCCGACGATCAGATACTTTACAGCCTTGGATTTACTTATCTGAACATCGTTCAGCAGATCCGTTCTCTCCTTTAGGGTGTTGTAGATCGTATGAACGATGTACGGTAAAGCGACGGCGAATCCCAAATACAGAGAAATTTTGAGCTTCAACATCAGAGGCTCGAGCGGGTGAAGGTAAACTATATGGGCTCCTTTTGGAAGTAGATCCGCTTTAACCTTCTCTATTATCCAGTCAGTTATGAATGTGAAAGATATAGCCCAGACGGATACTATGATTGCAACTATTTTAAACAGCTTTCTTCTTATACCCAAAAGTATCTCGGCTATTTCCGTAGCCGTTAATTCTGCCATCGTCCGACAGTCTCGTCTTTTGTTTATAACTCTTGTTCAAACCAAAATTCTTAAATTCAAAATCGAGCTTCAAAGTTTTAAGCCGCCGTGGCTTAGCCTGGTAGAGCGGGTGACTTGTAATCACCAGGTCCCGGGTTCAAATCCCGGCGGCGGCTCTTAATCGTAAAGTTAAATAAGGTTGCAGTCTATAATTTTATATGTGAACGTTCTTCGGGCTGAGGAACTGATCAGAGAGCTGATCGAAAGGGTTGCTGGAGAAATAGGGGTAGTTATCTACGAACTGCGTCCGAAAAAGGAGTTTACGGATGAACAAATATCTATGGAGCTCGGAATCGAAATAAATGAGGTCAGGAAGGCTTTGTTCGCACTATACGAGCTCGGTCTTGCGGAATATCGCAGGAAGAGGGATGATGAGACCGGTTGGATAGAATACTACTGGAAGATCAATTACGAAAAGCAGAATGAGGTTTTAAAAAGGGAACTGCTTAAAACCAAGAGGAAGCTTGAAGAAAAGCTTCAGGATGAAACCATGACGGTCTACTACATCTGCGTGAACGGATGCATGAAGGTTACATACGAACAGGCTATGGAGTTCGACTTCACATGTCCGAAATGCGGTGCACCGCTGGAATACTTCGATTCAGGCATTGCGATCGAAAAGGTTAGGGAGGAAATAAGAAAGATCGACGAAATTCTTGCAAATTTGAAGTAGCATGCACCCGTTGCTTGAAAAGGAAGGGTTTATTTTGGATGTCGATGGGGTTATTTGTAGGGGTAGAAAACCTATAAAG
>JALWBF010000178.1:0-2681 GCA_027016055.1 Archaeoglobaceae archaeon
ATTTAAAAAGCCTCGCTCGGATTAACCTATGGTGGGGTGGGTGGGGGGGGTTAACCAAGTCCCCGCAAGGCTATAACCCGTGTTCCGCTCTTGCGGAAGACGGGTGAACGGGGTGTCGATTTGGTGCATATCCTCGGCAAGAGGCTGAGGATATGCACAAACCTCCCCGCAATTCACGCGGGGAGGAGGTCAACTACTTAGCCCATAGCGGATTCTGCTTCCTCTTTATCTCCAAGAATTCCCTGAACGCTTCCTTAGCCTTATCGCTCAGAGCATCCATCAGCTCCCTTTCCAAAATCCTTGCATGGTTTTCGGGAACATCCACGTAAAGTATCTCATCGCCGTCGAGCTGTCTTCCTATCACGACTCCATCTATCGCTATCGCAAGCTCCTCTCCCTCTTTCGCAACGTTTACATTCTTCCCTTCCTTCTGCATGCTTCTTATCGTTCCAACCGGAGTTCCGTCAGGCTTTATCAGGTTTACGTCCTTCTTTATTTCGCCAGCAAGAACCCTGACACCTATTATAGCGGGCTTGCTCCTTCTGAATATGAACTCCCTCAACAGCTTTATCTTGCCCGGCTTAATCAGAGCTTCGATCCTCTGTCTCTCTCTCAGTTGCTTTACCTCATCTCTCCACTTGACGTAGTTTTCGACGAGGGAGTATATAACCTGATCCTGAAAGATCTTGACGTCGAACTTCTTCGCCTCCTCCTCAACTCCCGGAAGAAGCTTCACGTTGAAGGCTAAAACAACCCTGTTAACCTCATCGTTGTTTGCTGAAGCCTCCACCACATCTCTCTTATCCACATCACCGACCTCAGCCTTCTTTATCGGTATTCCAGCACTTTTTAGCTCGTTTATCAATGCTTCGAGGGAGCCGAGCGTATCCGTTTTCAGCACTATTCCTTCCTCATCAGTTCTTATAGCGATTTCCTCATACTCCTTCCTAACCCTCTCTCTGAACTTCCTTATGTCCTCCTCGCTCTCCACAACTTCAAATTCGCTCCCGGCTAAGACGTTTTCAAGATTCGGAGCAACTATCTTTACTCCCGCGGCAGCCGTAACCTTGTCCACCCTCTTGAACTTGCTCTCGACCCTCATCTCCTTAGCCGGACGGGGCTTGAGTATTCCCTTAACTCTCGTAACTATAACATCGTCAATTCCCGCAATCGCAATCCTATCTCCGACCTTTAAAGTTCCATCGTAGAGAATTACGTCGCACGTAACTCCCAATCCCTTCTCCTCCTTTACCTCCAATATGGTTCCCTTCGCTTTGCCCTTGACATGCAGTTTGAGTTGCTCCTCCAGATATTTTTGGGCGAGTCCGACCAAAACCATCAGAAGTTCTGGAATACCCTCGCCAGTTACAGCGGAAGTAGGAATTATCGCAACAGTTCTCGTGAAATCCCTTATCCTGTCGAACCTATCCGCGTTGAATCCATGCTTATACAGCTCACCTATTAGTTCGTAAATCCTGTTCTCCAAGTTTCTCTTAGCGTATTCATCCTGCTGAGCCCAGCTCTTCAAAAACGGCGCATCTTCTATGCTCTGCCAACCCGGAATTTTGTCTATCTTGTTCGCAGCCACTACAAAAGGAGTTTTGAAAGTTCTCAATATCGAGATGGCTTCTTCAGTCTGGGGTTTGAAGCCTTCATTGATGTCGACAACAAGGATGGCTAAATCGGCTAAAGCTCCACCCCTTTTTCTTAAATTCGTAAAAGCCCTATGACCGGGGGTATCTATGAACAATAAACCGGGAATCGTGACCTTAAACTTCTTGAAATAATCCTTACAGAAGTTTTTTATAATATCGATTGGTATTTCCGTAGCTCCTATATGTTGCGTAATTCCACCTGCTTCTTTAGCTGCTACCCTCGTTCTCCTTATTCGGTCAAGTAATGTGGTCTTACCGTGATCCACGTGACCCAAAACGGCAACTATTGGAGTTCGAAGTGGTTTCTGCTCTTCTGACTTCTTTTTCGCCATTGCTACCACCGGAGAAAAGAAGTGAGCGGATGGGTTTAAAAAACTTTATTCGTAGAGCCAATCCTCATCTATCCTCTTGTATTCAACGATCTCCTCAGGTTTAAAGAATAGCGAAATTTCCCTTTCAGCAGATTCAAGCGAATCCGATGCGTGAATAACATTTCTACCAATATCCATTCCGAAATCTCCTCTAATCGTCCCCGGCAGAGCTTCTTGCGGATTCGTAGCTCCGACGAGCGTTCTTACGACTTTAACGGCATTTTTCCCTTCCACCACCATCGCAACCACTGGGGCGGAAGTTATGTAACTTACCAAGCTCTCGAAGAACGGCTTCTCTCTGTGCTCAGCATAATGCTTTTCCGCTAATTCCCTACTTACATTTAGCATCTTCATTGCGACTATCTTGAGACCCTTCCTTTCAAGCCTCGATATTATTTCGCCGATTAAACCCCTCTGCACGGCATCCGGCTTTATCATTACGAACGTCCTTTCCAAAATTATCCCTCCTTACTTCGTTCCGCCCTTAACGTAATACTTCGTCCACTTGAGCTTTCTCGGATTTCTCTTCAGTTCGAGCATATTTTTCTCGCACTTCCTTGAGCAGAAGTATAAGATCCTACCGTCCTTTCTGACGACCATTTTGCCCGTGCCGGGCTCTATCTCGTAACCGCAGAATGAGCAGATCCTCTTCTCC
>JALWBF010000178.1:2691-19279 GCA_027016055.1 Archaeoglobaceae archaeon
GAACGTCTCCAACCCTTACGGGGCCCAAGACGTTTCTCGTGATAATCCTTCCCTTGTTCGGACCATCCAAAATCTTAACCTTAACCTGAGTAGCCTCGCCGTGCATTCCGGTTCTTCCTATGATCTCGATAACCTGAGCTGGGGCGATGTCCTCCTCTTCAGCCATGATATCACCTCCGAAGAAATAAATATAAAAAGGTTACTTCCTCAATCCGCTGAGCTTCTCTATGATCTGCTTAAGCTCCTTCTTGGCTTCTCCCTCATCTATTATGCATGCAGAAGCTGCCGCAACGTCAATTCCAGCCGCTTTACCGAGTTCCTCCTTGCTCTTAACGTATATGTATGGTATGTTCTTCTCCTCGCAAAGCAACGGAAGATGGGCTACTATTTCCGGCGGATCAACATCCATGGCTATGTAAACGAGCTTAGCCAAACCCCTTTCAACCGCTTTCGTCGTTTCGTTCGTTCCCTTCTTTATCTTTCCAGTTTCCCTCGCCTTCTCAAGCAAAGCAAGAGCTTCGTTCTGCAGATCTTCCGGAACCTCGAACCTTACATACACCATTTGAACCACCTCCTTCCCGTTTAGTCATCATTCATCGGACTCGGGCTTTAACCAGAAGGGTAGTTGAGTATTTATACCTTTTTGCCCAGTTTGTCATGTTTAACATGAACGTAGTAGACCTCTTCGCAGGAGCTGGAGGATTCGGCAGAGGATTTGAGTTGGAGGGATTTAAGGTAGTTGTTGCCGTTGAGAACTTCAAACCCGTAGCCGAGACTTACAAAACGAACTTTCCGGAAACCGAAGTTATAGTCAGAGATGTGAAGCTCGTTACTGGCAGAGAAATCGAGAGAATCTGCGGAGATGTTGATGTTTTGATCGGCTCTCCGCCGTGTGAGCCTTTCACATCCGCAAACGCTAAGAGGTTTCCGAAGCCGGAAGATAGGCTTTACGTCGATAAGAGGGGACAGCTGACGTTGCACTTCATAAGGCTCGTTAAGGAGCTTAAGCCTAGGGTATTTGTCATGGAAAACGTTCCGAAGATAATGGAGCTTAGGGATGCTCTAATAAAGGAGTTTAAAAGGATCGGTTACGATATACACTTCAATGTGCTGAAGGCTGAAGATTACGGAAATCCGTCCAGAAGGACGAGAGTTTTCATCTCTAACGTTAAAATCGAGCCAAAGCCTGAAGGGAGGAAAAGGAAGGTTATCGATGCAATCGGCGATCTGCCGGAGCCGGATGGCTCGATACCGAATCACGAAATCCTGCTCAAAATTCCGAAAAGTAAGCTTGAGAAGGTTAAAAGGTTGAAGTGGGGCGAAAGCTTGGTCAGGTTTGAAGGAGCCGGAAGAATGTGCACGAACTTAACGAGATTGCATCCTTATAAATTGGCTCCTACCGTGATGGGAAATTCGAGATTCATCCATCCCTTCGAGGATAGATTTTTAACCGTAAGAGAGCATGCAAGGCTCATGGGATTTCCGGACGATCACGTGTTTCTCGGCGGTAAAAACGTCCAATACGATATGGTCGGTGAAGCTGTTCCGATTCCTCTCGCGAGAGCTGTAGCAAAGGAAGTTAAGAAGTTGCTTTGATCTTTCGCTATTGATTTACTTTTTACTCTAACGTAAAGTTTATTATTTTGTAGTGAAGTTCAAGATTTAGTATGGTTTTTGAAGAATCTTTGTTATTTAAGAAACTGAAAGAATTGGGTGAAGATTGTAAGAGACTCGTTGAGCTCATAAATAATGTTGAGGGGAAGTTTAGAGAATATCTGGAAAGTATAAACTGTCTATTCGGTGATTACACCGATCATGGCATAAAGCATAGTAAATCTGTCTTAAAGATTTTAGAGAGGGATATAATTGGTAAGGATAGGTTAGAAAAGGCGGAATGGGTTGAAGATGATGGTCGTTGGAAGTTAAAGTTTGATGAAGAACTGTATTTAGCACTCGAAGAAGTCGTTTTACTGCTTTTAGCCGTTCTTCTGCACGATATAGGTATGTCTCCCGAGGTGGATCACGAACTCAACAGGAAGGCTCGTGAAATACTAGAGTGTTTAGAGAATGAAATGGATGATAGCAAGAGAAAGAGACTGAACACAAAATTGGATAAGCTAAGGGATAAGATTAGGGAAAAGCATAACGAAATTTCGGCGTGGTTTATCAAAGAGAACTATGATCTTAAAAAATTGTTCAAAGATGCTAATTTTGAGGATTACATCGATGTGCTGGCGTTTATAGTTGAGGCGCATAGGTTTGATCCAGTGGACATATTTCAAGGAATAGACAACGAAGAATATTTTGAAATTCTAAACGTTAGACCTTCTTTGCTTGCTTTTCTGCTTGAACTGGCAGATGATATGGACATAGGATACTGGAGGGTAGATTTTGAGAGGTATAATACTTTAATGAGGTATTTAGGAGCTGAAAACGTCAAACATATATTTTTGAACAAGAGTGTGAGATTCGTTAAGAGTAGGAATGCCATTGTTTACAAGATTAGATTTCCAAGTATTAATAAGATTGGAGAAAAGAATTTTACAGAACTAATGGGATTGCTCTACAAGTGGTGGGATAAGATAGAGACGAGGATAGACAGAGCAAAGTTTTACGGTGGAAACATTTTAGGTGAGTGGAGAGGAATTCTACCGCCAAAGGTTGAATTCGACGTTTCACTTTTGGGAGATAGAATTGCAAAAGTGGACTTGAGCAAGGGATTTGAAGCTGATAAGAGTCTTTTGACGGACTTGCTGAGCCGTGAGGTTTATGGAAATCATTGGGAGTATGCATTCAGGGAACTTATAGCCAACGCATTCGATGCGATAAAGAGGAGGTGGGTGGAAGAGAAGGGCGAATTTGATCCTAAGATTCGAATTGATGTTAAGATTGACAGTGGTTGGGTGGACATAAGGATAGAAGACAATGGGATAGGAATGAGTCCGGCGGATATAGAGGATTATCTGCTGAAAGTTGGTAGAAGCTTTTATAGGGAGTTAAGGGAGAAAGACAAAGAACTTGCAAGTAAGATTTGCCCGATAAGTTACTACGGTATTGGTTTTCTTTCTGCATTTATGTTGCTGAGAAGTAATGGTGATTTTGAAGGATTTATAGAAGTTGAGAGCAAGAAAAGAAATTACGATGCAGTGAAAATTCTAATCTTCAATCCGAATCTGCCCGTTGTATGGATGAAAACAGATAGAGACGTAGGAACTACCATCCGAATCAAATGCAAACATAAGGAGGTTAAGGAGTATTTCGAGGATATTTTGAAGCAAACGAAGAATAAAGAAGTGAGAGTGTTTCCTTTTCAGAAATGTGATATTGTTAGCTCCGTTTTTGAGAGGTTAGGTTTAAGGATTCCGATAGAGGTTAAGATCAATAATAGCGAGGTTTGGAATGATGCCGTGGAGCCTAGTAGATATATGGGAGAACTAATTGAAGAAGTTGAGGCTGATGACGGTAAATATAAGCTCAAAATTTTTAAAACAGACAAGTTTACTACAGGCAATGTTTGTATAGTCAATGGCATTAGTTGTAATATTGCAGATGCAAATCTTCAATTTCAGTTGTTTGAAGCATTAGCAATAGATGGGCAGAAAGTGAAATACATTCTGAATGTTGAAGCGGAAAATGTTAGATTCATGAATATAAAGAAGAGTAGGATTGAATTACCGGAAGAGATTGTCAGTGAACTATTTAGGAATTTAGGAGATAAACTAAAGTATAAAAATATATATTTGGATGTTATCTCCGATCCTGACTACGTAATAGATAACGATTTTAAAAAAGTAGGGGCGATAAAATTTGTTAAAAGCTGTCTGAGATTTAGAGATATTTACGGTAACTTTGTAAGCTTAGAGGAAATCGAAAAAATGGGTAAAATACCAATTATTATAAATATTAATTTTTTAAAGAAATATATAGAAAAATTTGAAGATTTCTTTAGAAAGAAAAAATTGCACCCTTTGGATAATACTGGATTTCTCGTTACCTATACTCCTCTAAAAACTAGCTATTACTTCTTTAAGATGTGCAAAGATTGTAGACAAAGTGATTATGATTTAGATTCATTCTCAGATTTTACTTACTTATTATATAGATTTTTTAGTGAGAAAAAAGATTGTATTTTTGATCATTATAAACTATACCCAGTCAAAATAAAAGACTCTGAACTTAGAGATTTACTCTTTGAAAACTTTGGAAATATTGCTATAATAGACTACTATCTACTACTTGACAACGCATTTATTAGAACGATCTGTGAGATGTGGAAGAGTAGTAAGGAGAGTAGTAAATTGTGTGCGGATAAGGGAGACAGAACTAAAATGTTATTAAAAATATAATATTATTAGAATTATTAGAGTTAATTATCGAGCATCGAAATATACGCGAAAAAGGTTATGCTACGACAGAGGATATTGAGCGGATTATAATGGAAGAAGGCGATGAAGACCTTAAGGAACTCTACGAGGAGATAAAAGCCAGAATGAAATAATAAAGCAAAATTCGAGTAACGATGAAAAAATTATCCAACTACGTAAATCGCTGGCTTTCCGGGCATGGCCGATTTTCTCTTCTCAGCCGGAACCTTGCTTTCGTCGAGTATAATTTTAACCCCCAACTCCTTTTCCAAGAATTCCAAGTTATCTTCGATGATTTCCCTCTCGTTAAGCTCGTCCATTACTGCAAACATCTCCCTGTCCTTAAATACTCTCTTAAGAAATGCCGATACCTCTTTTGCCATCGCTCTGAACTTTTCTTCCTTCATTATCTTACTCATGGCTTCCTTCAAGCTGTTGGCTTGAGATGCTATCTTTAACACCTCCGATTTCCACTCCTCGGCAAACGCAACGTAAACCTCCTTAGGCTCTTCCACGAACTTCATAACCTCTTTGACATCCTCCATGAACCTCCTTATGTAATCCTCAACGGCTTCGGCCTTCTCATCGACCTTCGATTCATCGAACTCCGGATACCTTTCCAAGCTTATGAACGTGTCGTGCTTGAGATGCCAGAGTTCCTCGCATATGTGCGGTATGAACGGGGCAAGAAGCTTCAGCCAATCGTCCAAAATAACCACTAAGTTGTCTCCTCCCCTCCTCAGATACCATCTGACATCGTTCATAACTTCGAAGAACGCCGCATTTACGGCTCTCCTCGTCTGCAACTTTTCCATTGCATCCCTCGTCTCTTTAACCGCTTTCTGGAATCTGCTCAATAGCCATCTGTCGAGCTGATCGAGTTCCTTCTGTTCCTTTGTGTAGTGTTCCTTAACCAGATTGTAGAACCTTCTCAGATGTCCGGCCAAAGATTCGACATCCTTCTTCCTCCAATCCGCATCGCTGTCGTATTCCGCAGCATGCAGAATGTATAACCTCGTTACGTCAGCTCCGTTCTCCGCTACAGCCCTCTTCATGGTTAAAAGAGGTCCCTTGCTCTTGCTCATCTTCCTTCCTTCCAAGCTGACGTAACCGTTTACGGCTATAGCTTTTGGCCAGTGCTCCTTAGGAAATATTGCTATGTGGTGGAACAGGAAGAACAGCAGATGGTTAGCAACCAAGTCCTTTCCGGAACTTCTAAGATCGACCGGATACCAGTATAGGAATTCTCTTCTAATTTTTTCAACGGTTTCAACATCCAATCCTGAAGATCGGGAAGCTTTCTCGGCATCGCCGATTCCGAGCAAAACGTAATCGAGAAGTTCGGAAGTCATATTTTCAGCCTTAAGCTTTCCTTCGTTGATGAACTTCGCGAGGATGTAGTAGGCCATGTAAATGGTCGAATCGGAAAGGCTCTCGATCAACCACTCCTTATCCCACGGAATTCTCGTCCCCAAACCCTTCCTTCTCGCGCAAGCCTTATCCTTGAGCCACTCTATCTTATTTCTGAACTCCTCTTTGTAGTAATCCGGTATTATGGTCATCTCCTCGAGCCATTCCAAAACCTTTGACTTCCACTCCGGATTTGAATAGTTCAGGAACCACTGATCCCTGACGACCTTAACTACGCACTTAGTTCCGCATCTGCATACCACAGGCTTCTCGCTGAACTCGTAGAAAACATCACCGACGCCTATATCGATTAAATCCTTCTGCAGAACCTCCTTTATCTTTGAAACCTGCATCCCAGCATATTTGCCGGTCGTCTCAAGCAGAACACCCTTGTGGAACTCCTTCTTGTATACTATCTTCGTAGCCTTATCAAGCAGATCCCTCTGCTCCTGAGATTCTATTCCGAGCTCCTTAACTACCTCAACGGCCGGAACTTTATACTTCTCCCCTTCTATTCTTATCAGAACTATCGGCTCGATTTCGATCAAGCTCCTGTCGATTCCGAATTGTCTTAAAATCTCATCGTTCTTCTTTAAGTCTTCCAAAGCTGCGTAATCGTAGGGAGCATGGGCAGGAACGCTCATAACTACTCCCGTGGCGTTATCCGTATCTACGAACTCGGCCGGCAGAATCGGAACTACTATCCTTCTAATTACATCTCTATCCTTCGCTTTCCTAAATAGATCTATCAGTATTTGAGCCAAGTTACCGTTCACTATTTCATTAACCACAGCCCTAAGCCTTTCGTCTTCATCCTCTATCTTGCTTATCCTCTCATACAGCTTCCCATCGAATTCCTTGAGATCGTCCAGAATCTTATCGATGAGCATCCCGGCTAAAATCGGATTGACCACGAGCTTACCTACGAACTCCTTCGCATCGACTTTCCTAATTACTTCAACGTTCTTCTCCTGATACTTCAACTTCTCGGAAGCTTCCTTGCTTACAAACCAAAGCTCGCCATTAACCTTTGCCAAAACGTATTTGGTCGGCTTAACCCAGATATTCGTGACTCCAAAGATCGTTTCAGGTCTTAGAGTTGCGCAGGGAAAAACAATTTTGCCGAGCTCTTCATCGAACGAATACAGCTTTATAACCGTAAAATCTACTATCGTAGCCTCTTCACCCATCAGTAAATCATGATCCTCAACTGGATTCTCGTCGTTCGGACAATACCTTACGGGATGCGAACCCTTAACTATCAATCCCTTCTCCTTAAGCTTCCAATACTGCCATTCGATGAACTTCTGGTAGGACTCATCCGTAGTCGTGAATACCCTCCTCCAATCTATCGAATACCCTATATCCCTAAGGGCTTTTTCAGCTTCCTTTGCGAAGTATTCGACTATCCTTTCCGGAGTCGTTAGCGTCAGTAGGATTTCCTTGGGAACGTCGTGATACTTCGTGTAAACTTCTATCGTCCTTTCATCCCTCTTCGATATCAGTTCCGCCAAACCTATTATCGGTGTTCCGGTGACGTGGAATCCCATGGGGAATAAGACGTTGAACCCGCACATCCGTTTGTATCTCGCAACTGCATCGCCTATCGTAAACGTTCTGCAGTGTCCAACGTGAAGGTTACCGTTAAGATAAGGATAGGGAATAGTTATGAAGAACTTCGGTCTTTCATCTGGATCGGATTCGAATATCTTGGCTTTCCGCCATTCATCCTGCCACTTCTTCTCAATTAACCTGAGCTCTTGGATAAAATCTTGCATAATTTTTGGCATTACTCTTAGTTTAAAAAGCTTTATTGTTAACGACAAAAGCTAAAAGCTAAAGGTCTAACCACCGACATGCCCTACGAAGATCTTCGCGAATTCATAGAACGTCTTGAAGCCGAAGGCGAACTGGCAAGAATAAAGCACGAAGTAAGCCCGATTTTGGAGATGACGGAAATAGCTGACAGAGCGGTGAAGGGAGGGGGAAAAGCCCTCCTTTTCGAGAATCCTAAGGGATACGATATTCCCGTTTTAATGAACGCCTTCGGAACTGAGAGAAGGATGAAGCTGGCTTTGGAAGTGGAGAGATTTGAGGAAATAGGTGAAAGGCTGATAGAGATGATGAAGTTCAAGCCAGAATCCATCCTTGATGGTTTGAAGGGCATAGGTAAGCTTAGGGATCTAATCAGCTTCATGCCGAAGAAGGTGAAGTGGGGTGCGTGTAAAGAAGTTATAATGGATGATCCGAATCTGGACAAGTTCCCCATTTTGCAATGCTGGCCCAAGGATGGTGGAAGGTTCATAACCCTGCCGGTAGTGATAACGAAGGATCCGGAAACTGGAGAACTGAACGCCGGAATGTATAGGATGCAGGTTTACGATTCGAAAACGACCGGCATGCATTGGCAGATCCATAAGCACGGAGCGTTACATCTGAAGAAGGTTGCTGAGAGGGGAGAAGATAAGCTGGAAGTTGCAGTTGCCATAGGCGTGGATCCGGCCATCCTTTACGCTTCCACAGCCCCTTTGCCGGAAAACTTCAGCGAATTCATGTTCGCCGGATTCATAAGGAAGGAGAGGGTTAAGATGGTTGAATGCGAAACCGTCGATTTGCTAGTTCCGGCTAACGCTGAGATAGTTTTGGAAGGATACGTTAAAGTTGATGAGCTCAGGATTGAAGGACCATTTGGCGATCACACCGGCTATTACACGCCTCCTGAGCCTTACCCGGTCTTTCACATTACATGCATAACCCACCGTGAAAATCCGATTTACCACGCTACTGTTGTCGGAAAACCACCCATGGAGGATGCCTGGCTCGGGAAAGCGACTGAGAGGATTTTCCTGCCGTTAATTAAGATGATCCATCCCGATATAGTCGACATAAATCTTCCAGTCGAAGCATGCTTCCACAACTTGGCCATAGTATCCATAAAGAAGCGTTATCCTGGGCATGCGAAGAAGGTTATGTTCGCTTTATGGAGCATGGGCATGCTTTCGCTCACGAAGATCGTGATCGTAGTTGATGATGACGTAAACGTCCACGATATTAGAGAGGTTATTTGGGCTGTAACGACTCGATTCGATCCGGCGAGGGATGTGATCATAATTCCGGATTCCCCGATAGATGCATTGGATCACGCAACGTATAAGCCGAGTTTGGGAGGAAAGCTGGGAATAGATGCGACAAAGAAGTGGAAGGAAGAAGGTTACGAAAGGGAATGGCCGGAAGTTGTTGAGATGAGCGAAGACGTTAAGGCGAGGATCGATGCAATTTGGAATGAGCTGAAGAGGCTGATCTTTTGATGCTCCTTATCTGATCCCTCAAGCTTTTTTCAGCAGTCCGCTCGTCTAAGAAGCCCATAAATCCGCCTACTACTTCATCCCCATTAAGAAGGACGGTCGTAGGTAGCATCTCGACGTTATACTTTTCCGCAAGCTCCGGATTTTCCTCGACATCAACGAACTCGAAGGCAATTTCGGGAAACTTTAGCATTAGTTTTTCAACTACCCCCTTAAAATATATACAGTAGGGACATCGCCTGCTGACGAACACCAACGCCCTGAACACATTCCAACTTCGACATCGGTAGATAAATTTTTCAGATCCTAAGCGAATTTTATCATATGTTGCTGACGCTCGAAGAGGGAAGAACAGCTGTAAGGCTTGCAAGGAGAGCTATCGAGACGTATTTGGCTGAGAGAAAGGTTATTCAGGACAGGTTATCGGGGGTTTTCGAACAGAAGAGGGGTGTATTCACGACGTTGACCAAGCACGGAGAACTCAGGGGTTGCATAGGGTTTCCGTATCCGATAAAAAGGTTGGATGAGGCTATAATAGAATCAGCAATTGCTGCAGCAACCGAGGATCCGAGGTTTCCGCAGGTTAGTCTTAAGGAGATGGATGAAATAATTGTGGAGGTTACAGTTTTAACACCTCCGGAGAAAATTAATGCCAAACCTACCGAGCTTCCTAAGCACGTTGAGATAGGAAAGCACGGCTTGATGGTTAAAAGAGGCTTCTACTCGGGATTGTTGCTTCCTCAAGTTGCCGTAGAATACGGATTCGATGCCGAGGAATTCCTAAGCCAAACCTGCATGAAGGCCGGATTACCTCCGGACTGCTGGCTTATGGAAGGAACGGAAGTTTACAGATTCGAAGGGCAGATATTCAAAGAGACGGAACCGAGGGGTGAAGTTGTGGAAGTCGATCTCAAATCTTGTCAGATTTAAGAGGGAGATACATCTCGTATCCGTATCCGGCCCTTACGAACCTGAATCCCAATTTTTTGAAGAAGTTTATCGCCCTTATATTGTCCTTCTCAGTCACCACCCATATGCCATCGTAACCCATCGCTTTGCAGTGCTCGATTAGAAACTTCATCATCGCACTGCCGATTCCCTTGGATCTGTATCCCTTTCGAACGTATATGCAGAGGGAAACTTCCCTATCGTTTAACGGACTCACGACCGCATGCCCCACTATCTTTCCATCGAGCTCGGCAACTACGGAAAATCCGTCCATCATGCATCTGAGCCATACGTCAACGTAATCGCTCGGAATACGCATGCATATCTCATCGCACTCAAGATACATCTCCCTGAGCTTTTTCAAGTCCGAATCCCTATATGGACGGATTTTTACGACTTCTCCGAGCTTTTGGGGTAGGTAGCTGTATTTCATGGCTGTAATGTTAGGGTTATCCTAAGTCAGATTTAACCCTTTTCCTCATCAGCATTGTAGAGCTATTGCAAGGCAATGTTTTTGCTATCTATTAGCACGAAACCTTTAAGTTCCGTTATAACATAATAATGAGCATGAACGCTGGAAGGTTCGATAGAAAGGGAAAGGAGGATGAAGTTTGGAGAGAAATGGAAACTTTCATAGCTGTAGACGATTGGTGGCTTGACGAATAGCCTTATATCTTCAAAATCTCAACTATTCTGTTCTTGATTTCCTCAAAAGCTTCGATCTGGCATTTGAGTTCGAACGGCGGTATTCCTTCCAAATCCGCTCTTATAAAACATTCGTCGAACGGTATCACTCCCAATATCGGATAATCTATCAGATCGAGAACGTTGCGGTAAGCTTCCGAGAATTTGTTCACTACAACCGCGATCCTTTCAATACCTATATCCCTTGCAAGTTTGTCTATTCTCCTCAACGTTTCTATAGACCTAAGCCCCGGTTCTACAACGGCGATAAGCATGTCGACGCCTTTAGCCGTTCCCCTTCCCAAGTGCTCTATCCCGGCTTCCATGTCGAGCAAAAGGACGTCCTTCTCCTTGAATATCGCATGTCTAAGTATCGCTCTAAGAAATGCATTTTCAGGGCAGAAGCAACCTTCCCCTCCCTTCTCAATCGTTCCCAGCACGAGAACCCTTATTCCGTATCTGTTCCGAACGGAATACCTTTCGAATATGTCATCCACCTTAGGATTGAGCTTGAACAATCCCATGGGAGCAACAACCCTCTGCTGGATCAGATCCTTCAACTCCGAAAGGGGAGTAATCTTTTCCCTTATCCCCAAAACGAATGGAAGGTTTATGGATGAATCGCAGTCTATAGCGGTAACCTTATAACCGTCTTTGGCGAATAAATACGCCAGCATAGCTGTTAGGGTTGTTTTTCCAACACCTCCCTTTCCGGATATTGCTATCTTCATTTTTACCGAGTTCTTCAAACTGTTATGTTAAACTTTTGCTGTCATCTCTCCTCGCTCTCGATGGTAGTGAAAAACGAAATGTTAAATAGCAAGCGGAAAGCTTTAACGAAAGTGAAAGTAACAATTGTTCTTCCAGCGTTCAACGAAGCAAAGAGGTTGAGGAAAGCTGTGGAGGAAGTTAAACGTTGGATGGATAGGACTGGCTACGACTACGAGATAATAATAGCCGAAGATGGCTCAACGGACGGAACAGACAAGATAGCCTCGGAACTTGCAAGGGAAGATCCGAAAGTAAAACATCTTCATTCCGATGAAAGACTTGGAAGAGGCAAGGCTTTGACGAGGGCTTTCAAGCAGGCTGAGGGAGATGTGCTCGTATATCTGGACGTCGATCTCTCAACTGACATGAGACATCTTAGAGAGCTTATAGATGCAATAGCAAAGGAGGGATACGACTTCGCAACGGGATCGAGGCTTATGAAGGAAAGTCAAGCTGAGAGACCATTCAAGCGAGATTTTGCGTCTAAGGTTTACAACTTCTTGGTTAGGTTCATGCTCGGCTCAAAGCTTAGGGATCATCAGTGCGGGTTCAAGGCTTTCAGGAAATCTGCGGTTCTTAGCCTGCTCGACGATGTTAAGGATAACCACTGGTTTTGGGATACGGAAGTTTTGGTTTTAGCCCAGCGTAGGGGTTTTAAAGTTAAGGAGATTCCGGTAAGATGGAAGCAGAGCGGGGAAACTAAGGTTAGATTTACGAAGGATGTTCTGTATATGTTTGCTCAGATTCTCAGAATGTGGATGGAGTCAAGGCGATCGAAGAAGTTTCTCTTATTTTCAATTCTGCTTTCTGTTGCGATATTAATCGGCTTAGCTTTGTGGAGCGGATTTAATCTGTCGATTTTAAGTAAAGCGGACTTGAGGCTGTTGGCGTTGGCATCCCTTATATATCTATCTTCATTCGTGGTCAGGGGTTACAGGTATGAGTATATTCTATCAAAGCTGGGTTTCGCCGTTCCGTTGGAATTCTGCGTTGAAGGTGTTGCTGTGAGTCAGATGGCTAACGTGATCATTCCGGCCAGAGTCGGAGATTTGGCGAGGGTTTACGTTTTTAAACTTAAGGACGTTCCGGTTTCGACTTCCCTAAGCGGGCTTGCGGTGGAAAGAATTTTTGACTTGCTCGTCGTTATTCTGCTCGCATTTGTTGCAATAATTGCTATGAGTAGCTACAAACTCGTAACGACGCCAATCTATGCCGTTCTCTTTCTAATCCTGATTCTGGCTATGATGTATATACTGGCGAGAATGGAGAACGTGATAGGCAAAATCATGAGAGATGCCGGAAAGGCTATGAAGAGCGGGTTTGTTGTTGTTGCTCTAACCACACTGACCATCTGGCTCATAGATTCGCTGGTCTGTTACATAATTCTGCTGGCATTTGGACTTTCGGATTTTGCAGTTGTGATATTAGCAGTATCTATCGCGAACATAGCAAAAGCTATTCCCATTACTCCGGGAGGAATCGGAACTTATGAGGTCGTGATGACGGGAATACTTGCCATGGCTGGAATAGGTAGTGATGTAGCGTTCACGGTCTCATTAATCGACCATACGATCAAGAATTTGATAACGGTTGCCTTGGGAGGACTTTCGCTGGCATCCTTAAACATCAGGCTAAGCGATATAACTTGCGAGAGAGTTGAAAACCCTCAGTGATAAGAAAAATCATTGCAAGCCTATACAGAACTGTTCAAATTTTTCATGCTCAAGCAGATCCTGAGCTTTTCCTTCGAATACGACTCTACCGCTTATAAGCATGTATGCCCTATCGCTGATTTCCAAAGCCCTCTTAACGTTCTGCTCTACGAGCAAAATCGTAAGCCCCAGCTTATCTCTGAGTTCTAAGATCTTGTTGAATATTATTTCGGCAAATTTCGGAGAAAGCTGAGCTGTCGGTTCATCGAGCATCAGAAGTTCAGCTTTTTTAACCAAAGCCGTTGCAATGGCTAAGAACTGTCTTTCTCCGCCGCTAAGCGTTCCGGCTTTCCTCTTCAGCTGATACTTCAATTCGGGAAAGACATCAAGTGCTAAGTCTATCCTGTCTTTAAGTTCGTCCTTTTCAAGTGTGTAACCGGCAATTTTCAGATTCTCCTCCACGGTAAGATTGGTGAAAACGTTGTCGGTCTGCGGGAGGTAAGCTATCCCCATCTTCGTCTTTTCATGCGGCGGAACCTTTGTGATCTCCTCATCCTTGAATACAACCCTACCGGAATGGATCGTTGCAAGTCCGAAGATGGCTTTCAACAGTGTGCTCTTACCGCTTCCGTTGGGTCCAACTACGCAGGTTATCTCTTTCTCATTGACTTTCGCATCAACATCGAACAGAATATGCAGCTCCCTATAACCGGCGTTAAGCTTCTCTGTGCGTAGCACCCAAATACACCTCTATAACTTTTGGATTGTTGATTATATCTTCTTCAACACCCTCGGCGATAACCTTACCGTTAGCCATCGCGTATATGTAGTCAACGTATTTAAGTATTATGTCGAGTCTGTGTTCGACGATCAGGAACGTTATTCCTTTCTTCTTCAGCTCGGTCAATCTGCTTAAGATATCATGAGCCAAAGCCGGAGCGACTCCGGCTATGGGTTCATCCATTATTATAAGCTTCGGATTAGTCATCAACGCTCTTCCGACTTCCACAAGCTTTAGCTGACCTCCACTGAGTTTGTAGGACTCCCTGTCCCACAGATGGTCGATTTTCAAGAACTCCAGAATCTTGAAAGCTTTCTCCACCAGCTCCTCTTCCTGCTTAAGCCACTTGGAATACCTCAAACTGCTGAGAACTCCTTCACCTACGTGCTTTTCTGCTAAGAGCAGATTCTCAAGAACGGTAAGCTTCTTCAACGGCTGTGGCGTCTGGAATGTTCTGACGATGCCGAGCTCGTAGATTTCGTGCGGGGGTTTGTTTGTGATGTCTTCTCCCTCAAAGAAAACTTTACCGGAAGTTGCTTTGTAAAATCCGGAGATTACGTTGATCAGCGTCGACTTTCCGCTTCCGTTCGGTCCTATTATCAGCGTTATTGTCCTCCTTTTTACCTTGATGTTGACTCCGTCCAAAGCCCTTAATCCGTCAAAAAATTTGGAAAGATTTTGAGTTTCAAGGACTATCATGCTCTCCTTCTCATAACATATGCTACTCCGGCAAGTCCAGCTATTGCTAAGATTGCTTCGAATCCCGGTCCCTTCTTTTCCTTCTTCGTCACAGCAACCGGAGTCTTCTCAGCCTGCGCTTCAACTTTGGGCGGTGTAGGCTTGTGGATCCAAGTTATCGTCTCGTTCTTGTAGTGCCAAACCCCCGCCTTGCCCCATGTGCAGTTCTTCGTAACATACCAGATGGCATAATCTCCGCTTGCTCTGTCGTTCCACTTGTTGAGCTCGATGTAGCCGGTGACCGGCATGACTCCGTAAACGCCCTTACTGTAGTTCTCCGTAACCTTTGGAATGGTTTCGGCCATCAGATCCGGATCATACTTTCCGCCGGTCTTGTTCATTACATCGACGTATGCAAGACAGAGAACCCAAGCCGCATCGTAAGCGTTAAGAGCATACTGGTATGGGGATTCTCCGTATCCCCTCTTCTGATACTCCTTCTTCAGCTCGGCATAAGCCGGACCCTTTGAATCAAACAGTGTGCTGTATAATCCGACTCCGATAACCTCCGGCTTGTTCTTAGCGACGCTGATAACTTGGTTGCTCTTAGCACAACCGTCGCAACCGAACCACATGACCTTGAAGAGCGGCGAATTGTCCGGGATCTGGGAAAGGAGGTTGGCAACTTCTTCGTAGCTGAATGCAACTATTCCTATCTCGCTCGGCTTATACTTCTTGAGCAGATCGTTAACATCGTTTGTCATCTTCTGTATATACGGCGTGAAGTCCGCGGTGTTCTGATCGTATGGAATGACATCCTTTATCTCGATGCTGTAATTCTCGAGCCTCGGCTTTATGCACTCATATAATCCCTTACCCCAAGCGTTACCGACGTAAAGTATCACGACAGCCTTTATTCCAACATCCTTCAGCTCATCGGCTATAGCCTTAGTCTGGAAATCGTCTGTGGCTACGAATCTGAATATGTATTTCTTGTCGGACGGCTTTGTGCAACCGATCAGCGGGGGAATTGCAGTTGAGGATGGCGAGATTATTATTATTTTATTGGACGTTACGTAGTCCTTTATGTTTGCAACCTCTCCACTGCCCATGGGTCCGATTATGAGCCTTATTCCCTTGGAATACAGCATCTGAACCTTCTGCAGAGCTATCGTCGGATTCACTTGCGTGTCCTCGAACTCGAACTTCACTTTATATGGCAAGCTGTGATTCTTGAAGTATTCGTCGATCTTCTCTTCGGCTATCGTCAGGGTCTTCTTTATGTCGTTTCCATAAGTTGAGAGTGGCCCTGACAGGTCGCAAAGAACACCGATTCTTATCGTCTTCACTTCCGCTGCCGATGCCACCGGAACTAAGATAATTGCTAACAATAAGCCAACCAACAACTTCTTGTGCATATCAGCTTGATACCATTAAAATTTTAAAGCTTTTCCTTAAGACCTCGGTAGCATGGGTGTAGTGGAGGGTGCATTAATATACTCCAATCTCCTGACTCTGCTCGCCTTAGGCTTAACGCTGACCTATATGACCACAGCCGTCCCGAACTTCGCTCAGGGATCGTTTGCTGTGTTCGGTTCATACATAGCATTGACGATGTGGAAGATCTGGGGAATTCATCCTTATCAGTCGCTTCCGATTGCCTTCGTTTTGGGCGGTCTTTTGGGAGCCGGAACATACTTAATTGTCCTAAAACCGCTAATAAAGAGGGGAGCGAACGTGGTTACGTTGATGATAGCCACTTTGGCTTTAGATCTGATTCTGCTCGGATTCAGAGGAATATACGCCGGACTTCTGGGAAGCATAATAAAGCAACCGTGCGAGATGTTCATGTTCACGTATCTAGTCAAATACGTTTTCGGAATTCCGGATATTTTGCTGGTTTCATTTTCCGTAATAATAATAACTTTAGTCGGTCTTTTTCTTCTGCTCTACAAAACGAAGTTCGGCATAGCCTTGAGAGCTTCGGTTGAGAAT